>CANHEC010000029.1 GCA_947459455.1 Chitinophagaceae bacterium | reverse complement strand
TACGGCAGTCTGATGTTGGCTGGCTTTGCGGCCATTCTGGGCACCGTTTTATTTTGGCAATACAAAAAACGCCAGCGAGAGCGACTGCAACACGCACTGGCAGAAGAGAAACGACTGGCAGAAGCGGCTGTAAAGCAAGCCGAGGAAAACGAACGCAAACGCATAGCTGCCGACCTGCACGATAACCTGGGGGCTTATGGTGCTGCGCTGAATGCCAACATCGAAACACTGTCCGGGCAAATAGACACGCATTCGGCACCCCTCCAGCAAATTCAAACCAATGTTCGCAGCATTGTGAGCGAAATAGGCAATACTATTTGGGTACTACAAAAGGAAGCGCAGGAGTTGATTGACGTATTTGATAAAGCTAAGCGGTGGGCACAGCAGCTAGCCGACAACTATCCGGCTATCCAACTCCAGTTTGCAGAAAAGTACGAGCAAGATTGGATGCTGACGCCTACCCAGGCGCTGCATATCTACCACCTGCTGCAAGAAAGCATCAACAACGCCTGCAAACACAGCGGCGCATCCATCATTACTGTGCGGCTAAAGGCCGATGCCGGCGGCTGGCAGCTGAGCGTTACCGACAATGGTCGCGGTTTTGATCCACGAGCACCCCACCACGGCAATGGCATTCGCCACCTGCACCAGCGGGCAGCACAGGCAGCGCTGCAGCTACAAATCAACAGCGGCCCCGGCGGCACACAGGTTGTTTTATTGCATGCCGCCACTCCTGCCTGACTCCCGTTTTCATACAAAAGGCTGATAGGATAGCTCCCGGGTGCCGGGTATTCTTGTATGCGCACAGGTAGTGTACCCATGTGCCCATACCAGTTGATACCCTTCAAACCCTGCAGCATGGCCTTTTGTCACCCCGCTCCTGTTTTTCGCCCAGCCCTTTTTTGCTGCCTACGTAGCCTGCTGCCCGCCTTGATGCTGTGCATGGCTACCAGCCCGGCGCTGGCCCAGCCAAAAGGCAAGCCCATACCCCGCAAGGCTAGCCGCATAGAGCACCTACCAGTGGCCCCGGCGGCCCCTGCAGCACGGCACAAAAAGCCCGCCGCCCCCGCCACACCGCCACGCCAGCAACAGGCCCTGCGCAAAAGCCCGACAGTACCGGCGGGCATGCAGCGCATCCGCTTTGCACTACCCTCTACCAAAGAAAAGCGCCTGCCCACCATGGAACTGTACCGGCCCAACGGCCAGCGCAGCGGCATTAAGAAACCTGCCATCCTTAGCGCCTGCGACACCATCGTACTAACCCGGCAGTCGCAAATCGACAGCTTCAGCATTTACTACCCGGCTTGCACCCGCATCAAGCGGCTGGAAATACGCGGTGAAAATGCCGCACCCTCCATTACCAGCATAGCAGCCTTATCATCCATCAGATTCATCGAAAACGATCTTCATATCACCAACACCAACCTCACTTCGCTGACCGGGCTGCACAATATTGACACCATTGGCTACTACCTATGGATGGGCGACAATGCCCTGCTGACCAACCTGAACGAAATACAACCCAAACACCTCGGTGGCTTTGTTATGTTCGGTATGCCGCAGCTCAGCAATATCGACGGCTTGTTTAGCAGACTGGTAACTACTTCGCTCTGGAGCTGCTTCTTCGATCGGCTGGCGGTGAGCAACCTCAATGCCTTCAGCAACATTACCAGCGTTATCAATTTTGGTGTTTCCAACTGCCCGAACATTACTTCGCTGGCCGGGTTTCAAAATCTGACCGCGGCGCCATTTGGCATAGGCTTTTCCAGCAATCCACTGCTCACCGATATATCGCAACTAAGCGGCATTACAGCAACCAACTACCTCAATATTTACTACAACGATGCACTGACCAACCTGAATGGCCTGCACAACCTGCAAACCATTCATGGCGCAGTGCGTGTAGTGGGCAATGGCAACCTCACCAATTTATCCGTCTTCAATGACAATTTACAGGTACTGAATAATGTAGACCCCGATCAAAAAGTAGAAATCATTTTCAACCAAAACCTGAGTGTATGTAATGAACCGTTTTTGTGCAACTACCTGGCCAATGGCGGTGCTGCAGAAATACGCGACAACGACACCGGTTGCGAAAACATCGACGCAGTAACAAGTGCCTGCGGTATCACCATTGGCTGCAGCCCTACCAAAATCAGCATTTGGCGAGGCAACACGAGTGACGAGTGGAACCTGCCTGCCAACTGGGAAAACAACAAAGTACCCGATGCCTGCACCCGTGTGTACATACTTGAAACGCCCGACTTTTCGCCCCGACTACAGAACGAAGTAACCATTGGCGGCCTGTACATGGATAATACCGAATTGCAAACTGACGGATTCGAACTGAACATAAAACATACACTACAACTGGGCGGTGCCAGCATACGGGGCTTTGGCATAGTAGAAGCGGTATTAATAGATAGCCCTGGTGTATACAACAGCACCATTGAAGGACGCTTTATTTGTCGCGACTATTTTGGCAAAGCAGAATTTCTGAACAACTATTTCGATGGCGATGTCGAGCTTTCGGACAGCGCAGGCAGGCAAGATGGTAGTGCCGCATTTTTCAATACCGTATGGGGCAATCTGACCATGACCAATAACAGCAACTATGGCCAGTTTTATTTGAGTAATGCATCGCCTGGTTCTGATGAGATTTATGGAACACTGCGCATCATTAACAATAGTACGGCCGACATTTCGGTAGCATTAGGTGGTGGCCAGCCGCTCAAACTATTTGCCGATGCGCATTTCACTACCAACAACACTGGCCGCATTGATATCAATAATCTCACGTTTACAGGCGCCAATGTTCAGCGCATCTACAGCAGTGGTAGTCATCCTGCATTCATCAATCATCTGGTAATTCAAAAGACAGCAGGCCATTTGGAACTGGAAAATGAGGTATTGGTAAAGAACCAACTGGAGCTTCTGAATCCGGAATCGATTGTAAAAACCGATGCAGGCAAATGGCTGACGCTGCTAGATAATGCCACGGTGCAGTATGGTGGCAACAGGTCGTTTGTATGGGGACCGTTGCGCAAAGCAGGCGACGATGCCTTCACGTTCCCGGTGGGCACCACTGATGGCTCCAGGTATTACCTCGCACCCATTAGCATCACAGCACCGGCCAACGTAGCCGATACTTTTACTGCCGAATACCGCTGGCGCAACCCCAGCCTCGACGGCTTTGACACCAGCCTGCACAGTGCCGGCTTTGGCGATATTTCGGCCAGAGAATATTGGCGACTCAACCGCACAGGCACTTCGCCAGTACAGGTAACGCTGAGTTTCGACAGCAGCCGCAGTGGTCCGCTATTTGATCCGGCCAAAGCACAAATAGCCCGTTGGGATGGCACCCGGTGGACACCGCTGCTCAATGGTGGCACCACCGGTACACTTACAAGCGGCACCATCAGCTCGGCGTTGCCGGTTATTCAATCCGGCCCGCTCACCTTCTCGCGGCGGCCGGTTCGCAAGCCCGTCATCACGGTAGGCGCCGTCGATTCCCTCATTTGTGCCGCACAGTATTTCAAAGTACCCTTCAGCCTCGATACGCTGATGCTGGCCGGAAATACATTCTCAGTACAACTCAGCGATAGCAATGGCAGCTTTGCCGGCTTTGTACCCGTATTAGGAACCAAAGCAGGCATTGGCGCCGATACCATACTGGCCTATGCGCCGGGGGTATTTGCCGCTGGCAAAACCTACCGGCTACGAGTGATTGGGAGCCTGCCGCCCGATACCAGTGTCAATACGCCAAGCATCCGTTTCATTCGCACTCCTTCAAAGCCGTTTGCCATTGTGGGGCCCGATACGGTGTGCCTGGGCACCGGCGCAGCCGTGTTTTACCCCACTACGAAGGATAGCGGCACGAGCTTTCAGGTGCTGGTGAGCGGCAATGGCCATGTCATAACCAGACAAGGCGATACAGTACGCATCCAGTTTGGCGGTGCTGGCAGTTTTAGTGTCCAATTCTTATCGCAAAACAAATGCGGCACTGGCAATCAGCAGACAAAGCTGGTAGTGGTGCGCCCCGCTGCACCCTTTGCCATACCAATCCTCACTAAAACGGGCCGTTGGCTGCAAGCCTCAGCCGCACCAGCGCCGCAGGTAGTAACCCGATATATATGGCGCCGCAATGGCGTCATCATTCAAGGCGCCAATGACGCCCGCTACTATGCACACCTCGCCGGCGCCTACACGGTAGCTTATGCCAATGATTGTGGTCAAGGTGCATTGTCCAACGAAATGAGTTTTGCCGCTAACTCCATTCCCCAAGCGATCAGCTTCGGACCTATTGGCAGTAAAACATATGGCGACGCTCCTTTTGCACCAGCAGCCACCAGCAGTGCAGGCTTGCCTGTGCAGCTGCAGCTGGCCAGTGGCCCCGGCAATCTGACTGCAGGTATATACAGCATTACCAACAGCGGTACGGTGCGTCTTTTAGCTACCCAACCCGGCGATGATGTGTACGATACAGCCGCCCCGGTAGAACAAACATTTACGATCAACAAAGCGGCACAAACTATCAGCTTTCCGCCCTTGGCTGCCCTGCAGTTTCCGCATAGTCCGGGCTTTGTGCCCATAGGTGCCAGCAGCAGTTCGGGCCTTCCGCTGCTGTACCAGCTCAATAGCGGATTGGCCAGCATTAATAGCGGTAATGTGATCATCAACGGTACTGGCAATATCAGCATAACAGTGCGCCAGCCCGGCGATACCAACTACCTGCCGGCAGCCCCCGTCACACAAAGCTTTTGCGTAACAGTGCCCGAACTTGACCGCATCAGCGGAGCCCCCTTTGTATGCCCTGGCCAAACAGCAACCTACAGCATCAATGCTGTACCGGGCCTGAGCTACCAGTGGCGGCTGAGCAATGGCACCAGCGTAGCCGGCAGTGGCAATAGTGTAAACATTACCTGGAATACAGCAGGCACCTACACCCTGCTGGTAAGCGGGCAAGCTAACTGTGGCGCCCCCACTGCTACCGATAGCCTGGTGGTGCAGGTGATAAGCCCCGCAACCCCCGATGCGCCTGCCAACCTGCTGCCTGCCAATGCCAGCAGCGGCTGGACCCTGCCACTGCAGCTGAGCTGGAGCAATGCCGCCAATGCATTGACCTACGATGTGTATGTGTGGGATAGTGGTACTGCCCGGCCAGCACAGCCACGTGCCGGTAACCTAACGGGCATAGCCTATACGCTACCACTCGGCAGTGTGGCTTTCAACAAAGCATACCAATGGCAGGTGGTAAGTCGCAATGCCTGCCTGCAAACCGCCAGTGTGGTACAAAGCTTCAGGCTAAGGCCGCTACCCGACCTGATGGTAACCCAGGTGCAAGCGCCGGCCACAGCTAACAGCGGCGAAACCATTCGCATACAATGGACAGTGAAAAACAATGGGCCGGGAAATACAGTGACCAGCCAAACCTGGACCGATGCCGTCTTTCTTTCGTTTGATACGATGCCCAATTTTGTTCGGCCCCCACAGGTGCAGTCGGGCAATTGGAGTCAGGGTGAATTTCCGCTGCGGCCGCTGCTGCTGGGCAGCCTGCCTAATGTGAGGGCACTGGATAGCGGTCAGCAATACAGCAATCAGATTGACTTCCCGATACCGATCAACTTTAGCGGGCCCTACTATGTGTATGTGATTAGCAATTTTCCGGCAGGGCCCAACGCACCGCTGCAAATGAGCATGGCCAACGATACGCTACGGGCCAGCCAGCCTGTGCAAGTGCAGCTGACGCCCACGCCCGACCTGCGGGTAGAAGATGTAAACCTGCCGGCTACCACTTTTAGCGGCAGCACCATCAGCGTAGCATACAGGGTACGCAATGCGGGGGCACTCACGGCTGCCAATGCCCGATGGACCGACCGCATTTACATTTCGCCCAGCCCGCTCTTCAATCGCAACAACGCCATTTTGCTAAAGCAGCCAAAGGCCAATGGCAGTTACTACCCCAATGCGATAGATGCCAGCTTTGATACCAGCCTGCAGCTGGCTACCAACGCCATTGTAGCCAGGGGAGTAAATGTGGTGGTACCCAACTTCATACAAGGTACCTGGTTTGTACATGTGGAAACAAATGCTACCCAAACCATTTTCGAAGGGGCCCTGGCCAACAACAACATCAACAACAGCAGCATCCAGGTATTACTCACGCCCACGCCGTCGTTCAGCTTCCAAAGTCTGAATGTGCCTTTTTCACAAGTAAGCCCCACACAGCCGCTCAGCATCAGCTACCAACTTTTCAACAATGGATTTGCCGACCAGGCCGAACGAAACAAGGGGCACTATTTTGTTCCGTTTGCGTGTACTAATGGCAACGGCTTTAGAGACAGCCTCGGCTATGGCAGCAGCAGCTGGAAAGATGAGGTGTACCTGAGCACCAACCCCCATGGACTAAGTACTTCAAATGCCATGCTGCTTGGCACCCTGCGGCATGGCATACAAGCCAGTGGACAATATTTTGCCGATGGCACATTGCCGCCGGTCTGTAACAGCAGCACGGCACCCGCCAACCAAAACACCAACAATGTGCTGCGCCCCCGCTCGGTACATCCGCAAAGCTTTTCATTTACCATGCCAGCTCGGCTACCTGCTGGCACTTACTACATCTATGTAAAGGCCAATGCCAACAAGGAAGTTTTCACTTTCCCGGATACACCGGTTATCATACGAAGCCAGGCTATAAATGTGCAGCGGGCCGAAGTATCAGTAGTGCAGCTGACTGTGCCTGCTACAAGTATTGGTGATAGCAGCATTAGCATCGAATACCGACTGCGCAACGATGGCGCCGCTGTATTCAATATGCCGCGCCGCGACCTGCTGTATGTGAGCACACAACCGACGCTGCCTGCCAATGCCCAACCAGTGGCCAGCCTCGACCTGATGACCAACCTGGACGCCGGAGCCGAAAGCACCCATCGCTTCAGCTATCGCTTTGCTGCCAATAGCAGCGGCCTGCGCTACCTGCATGTGGTAGCCAATGCAGATAGCAGCTTTGCAGAACCCAACTACCTCAATAATCGCAGTAGTGCCAGCACTGCTGTAACGCCACCTACCGGGGCCAACCTGCAGGTGAGCGAAGTAAAACTGACCGATACCGTATTTGCCCGAGCCAGCAACCGCATTCGCTACCGCATCATCAATGCTGGCATTAGCCCTATCAATGCCAGCTGGCAAGACAGTCTGTTCATCAGCTGCACGCCCACCTTCAACCGGAGCACGGCCTACCCGGTGGCTGTACGTCAGCAGCAGCGTCAGCTGGCCGCAGGTGCATCGCTGGTCGATTCCTTTGAGCTGGTGCCGGAGCCAGGCTTTTTCTACAATGCCTGCTTTGCAAAAACAGAGCTGAACACCGTCTATCTGTTTGTCGTTGCCAATGCCAACGGCGGGGTATACGAAGGCAGCCAAACGGCCGATAACCTGGCAGGTAGCGGCAGCCGTATATGGCAAAACAATTTGGTAGACCATGTAGTACTGCAGGTACAGGCGCCCGACTCGGCTACTGTGGGTCGGCCCTTTGCCGTACAGTGGCAGGTACGCAACAACGGCAGACGGCCACCACTGCCAAGCAACGCTTCCTGGTATACTGCCTGGCTCGATGCTGTATACTTTTCTACCGACAGCAGCCGGACCGACAATAACCAATTTGTAAAAGCAAAGGACATTGCACAGCCGCTGAATACAGGTGAAACCTACAGCTCGGCACTCACCTTCACCGTACCGAAGCTGGCTACCGGCTGGTACTATGTGTATGTACGCACCGATGCCTACAACTACATCACCGCCGAACAGGTGCGCAACAACAACACCAACCTGCTGCGTAATGCCGACGGCAGTGCCCGCCGCGTATGGGTAGAGCAGTTGCCGCTGCCCGATCTCATTACCACGGCCGGCGTCCCCAGCGCCAGTAGTGTTGCTACTGGTCAGCCAGTGGTGCTTCCCTTCACTGTGCAGAACCAGGGGCCGGGCGCTACTTTCCCCAACAGTTGGACCGACCAACTGTGGCTGAGCACCGACTTTGTACCAAACAACGGCAATGATGTGCTGCTATGGAGCAAAGCCCGCCCAACCGGATTGGCCGCCACGCAGCAGTACCTGGATAGTGCCGTGGGGCTGATACCAGCAGGCACCGCACCGGGCAATTACCTGCTGCTATTACACAGCGATGCCAACCGGCAAGTGATTGAAACAACTGACACCAACAACATTGCAATCAAACCCATCACGGTATTTGTACCCGCCCCTACCGATTTGATAGTGCAACAGGTGACGCATGCTGACACTGCCTGGCTGGGCGAAACTTTCAGCGGATTGCGATGGGTCATTCGCAATCTTTCGGCCAATGCAGCCCGCGGTACCAGTACCGATGGCGTATACCTATCGGCCAGCAACCGCACTGATTCGGGCGCTGTGCTGCAAGGAGTGCTGCGCAAGCAAATGAACCTGGCACCGCTGGCCAATGATACCAGCAGCATAGACCTGCGCATCACCGGCGTAACCGAAGGCGCATGGCAGCTGCTGGTGCAGGCCGACCTGCAAAACAACCTGCCCGAAACCGACAAACAAAACAACACTGGCAGCCGCGGCACACCCCTGCAGGTAAGGGTGCGGCCACTGGCACTGAATCAGCCGCTCAATGCCAGCCTGCAGCAATGGGAGCGCTACTATAAACTGCGTATACCCGACTCGCTGCGGGGTGCTACCATCATGGTATCGCTGGCTACGCCCGATAGCCTGACACTAAAGAACGAACTGTATGCCGCCGCCGGATATATACCCAGCGCAGCCCGCTACGATGTGCGGTTTGAGCGACCTAACAGTGGCAACCAATTCCTCATCATATCATCGGCCAATGACAGTGCCTACTACCTGATGGTACGCAGTGCCACACCAAATACACCGGCACAAAACATTACACTACTGGCAGTGAAATTGCCTTTCGCTATCCTGAATGTGCAATCGAACAGCGGTGGCAATGGTGGCAATGTGACGGTGAAAATCAACGGCTCTTTATTTACCCACGGTATGACGGCCCGCTTGCAGCGCAACAGCACCGTGATTACGGCCAGCCGCCTTCAATTTGTGCACGGCGGACTATTGTATGCCAGCTTCCCGCTGCAGGGCCAGCCACTTGGTGTGTACACGCTGTCCTTGCAAAAAACCGATGGCAGCGTGGCTGAGTTGCCCAACAGTTTTTCGGTGGTGCCGCCCAATACCGGCGGACTGGTAACGGCTGGCGGCGCCAATACCGGCCCCACCAAACCTGGTACCGAACCCGGCTGCGACCCCGGCGCCGATGCTGGCCTGAACTCGCAGTTGGTAACCGAACTGGTGTATCCCGCCAAGGTGTTCAACGGACAGTTGTTTACCGTGCAAGTAAACTTTACCAACCCCACCAATATGGACATACCGGCCCCCACCCGGGTGCTGAACAATGACTTGCGCCTGCGCATTGGCACCACCGCTGCGGGTGTGGCACAAGGTAGCCCCACCTTGGTGCTACGCCTGCAAGAGCAAGATGGTCCACCCGGCATTATACGTGCAGGTGGCAGTGGCAGTGTAGTGCTGTATGCCCGGGCACCACTGCTGGCAGGTATCGCCTTCGTCACATTTACCATTCAATAACTACCCCATAGCCAACTACCCTATGCAAAAGTTTTTTCTGATATCGGTGATGGCCATGGTGCTGGCCGGGGCTGCTACTGCGCAAAACCTGAATACACCCAACAAAACCGGCCCCATGGGTCTGCAGGTAAATACCCTCACCGGCAATCTGTTTTTTACCCGTGCCGATGTGGTACTGCCAGGCCGTGACTTTCCATTGCTGGCCTCCTTTACCTACAATAGCTTCAGCTTTGAGCAAAACCATGGCTTTGGCCGCGGCTGGAGCTGCCACTACCTGCTACGCTACCAGCAGCAGCCCGATGCCTGCGTACTAATATGGGGCGATGGCCGCGAAGACCGCTATGCAAAAAGCGGCGGCCAATACACCGCACCAGCAGGCTTCTTTAGCCGCCTGCAGGAGTACCAACCCGGTAAACTGCTACTGACACAAAAAGATGGTACCCGCTATTTTTTTGACAATGCCGCCCACCGCCGCCTCACCCGCATTGAAGACCCCAACGGACACTCGCTAACCCTGAGCTATACCGACACCCTGCTGACCGCATTGACCAACAGCTCGGGGCTAAGCCTGAGCATGACCTACAACAGCAATGGCTGGCTGAGCAGCCTGACCGATGCGCAAGGTACCCCGGTGCGTACCTGGACCTATCAGTACGATGCCGGCGGCAACCTGACCCGGGTAACCGACCCCACCGGCAAAGACTACCGCTACAGCTACCTCGCCAATGGTCCGCTGCGGGAGGTGCAGGATCGCAATGGAAATGTGGTGAACATCATTTACCACAACAACTATGCAGTAAGCGAACT
>CANHEC010000028.1 GCA_947459455.1 Chitinophagaceae bacterium | reverse complement strand
GCTGGGATCGGGCATTGTATGCCACAAAGCTGGTGAGTGCCGCTACGCTTGCCGAAGCGTTTACAGCCGCCCGACTCAACAATGGGCAGCTAAGTGATTACGGCTTTGGCTGGGACCTCGAAGATCATCCGCAGCTTGGCCGCATAGTGAAGCACAATGGCGACAACCCCGGCTACAGTACGCAAATCATTCGCTGTATCGACAAGCGCTACAGCATCATTGTGCTGTGCAATAATGCCCACTCTTCTATGACGCCACTGCTGGCTGCGCTGCTTGCAGCACTGGCAGCAGGCGAGTAGCCAAAAGCCATGGCAACATTGGCAGGTAGCTGCTACAAGGGCCGGATCCAGATATTGCGGAAGCTCACCAGATCACCATGGTCTTGCAAGCCTAAAGGAGCTTTGTCAGCATGCTTTTCGTAGTTGGCTATCCCAATAAACTGGGTTTGTCCCCATATTTCTACGTTGTTTTGTACCAGTACCCCATTGTGAAACACGGTGATGCGGGCTGCCGATTTCACACGACCATCTTCATAAAAACGCGGAGCAGTAAAAATGACATCGTAGGTCTGCCATTCGCCGGGTGGGCGGCTGGCATTGGCCAGGGGGATGTGTTGTTTGTAAATGCTGCCCGCCTGGCCGTTGCTGTACGTGGTATTGTTGTAGCTATCCAGCACCTGCAGTTCGTAGCGGCCCATAAAAAAGATACCACTGTTGCCACGCATTTGTCCTTCGCCCTTTACCACCGCAGGTGTCCGCCACTCGATGTGTAGTTGGCAATCGCCAAAACCCTGCCGGGTGCGAATGCCGCCCGACTGAGGTTTTACCGTCATGGCGCCATCGCCCAATGTCCACGGTGCCGGGCCGCCTTTGTCGCTTTCCCACTGTTGCAGGTCTTTGCCATCAAACAAGATGATGGCATCAGATGGCGCATCCGCAGCTGTTTTGCCCGGTGTTATAATCGGGGCTTTTGGTTCCCATATTTCGGTCAGTTTGGGGTCGCCATTGCGCTGCGCAAAAGTGGTGGTAGCAGCCAGCGGCAGCAGGAGTGCCAACAGTTTTTTCATGCCAATAATTTGGCTGAAAAATAAAGCATTGTGGCCTATGCTACATGCTCTTTGTCTTACGGGTCAGTTCGGGCAGGCTGCCTTTGGTGCCATATTGCTGCAAATTGGCTGCTATGGCCAGCGCCCGTTCAATACGTACCTGCGAACTTTTGGCCGTGTTTACAAAATGAATGAGCCCCCGCTGCTTGCCCGGCGTAAGGCTGTCAAACAGCCCGGCCGCCGCAAGATCGGTATCGAACACTTCCCGCATTTCATCCGACATAGGAAACACCTCTTCGTCAAGGTCCTCTTCCAGCGTCACTTGCAACGCTTGTCCGATACGCCAGCCTTGCTTTTTGATGAGCTGCGTGCTGGCCGTTAAAAAGCCGGTACCATTGCCCATGCTCATCAGGCCGGCCTTCCAGTTGGCTCCATCTGCCGTGCTCACTTTCAGCCGAAGCGGCTGGGGGCGTTTCAGTTTTGCATACAAATCGGCCGGTACAGGCAGGTAGTACATACCGCCTTTGTAGTCAAAGCGACTGAGAGGAGTTTCAAATCGAATCGGGCGCATGTGCTATCAACAATTCAACCTTATTTTGGATGCGGGTTGGTTAAAAAAAAGTATCACAGATAGCATGCAGGAATTGCTACAAATACTGGCCGCGGTGCAGCAATGGCAGCTGCAGCAGCAAGGGGGCGCCGCCCTGGCGACCGTGGTGCAGGTGGCAGGCTCGGCCTACCGGCGGCCTGGTGCCCGCATGCTGGTGGCCCCCGATGGCAGCATGACAGGCGCTATCAGCGGTGGCTGCCTGGAAGGGGATGCGCTGCGCAAAGCACAGCTGACCATGCAACAGCAGCAGCGCAAGCTGGTGACCTACGATACCACCGATGAAGACGATGCCTTGGTAGGCGCTCAGTTGGGTTGTGCTGGTGTCATTCAGGTGTTGTTTGAGCCATTGCCAGCCTGCCAGCAGGTACTGAGCTTGCTGCAGCAGGCTACAGGTCGCAGGCAGCGGTCGGTATTGCTGGCCATTTATCCCACTCAGCCGGGTATCATTCCGCCCGGTACCTGTGCATGCCTCAGTACTGATGGTAGCTTTGCGCAGCATTTGCCCGAAGGCTGGCCGCTGGCCGACTTGCGCCGGCAAATGGAGCAGGTGCTGGCATCTGGCGTCACCAGCTTTGGTAGTCTGGAGCTGCAGGGCCAATCGTGGCAGCTTTGCTTCGAAGTGGTGCAGCCGCCCATCCAGGTGTTGCTGGTGGGCGCCGGCAATGATGCGATACCGCTGGTAGCCATTGGTCAGCAGCTGGGCTGGCACATGACCGTGGCCGATGGCCGTAGCAGCCATGCAAGGCCGCAGCGTTTTGCGGCGGGTTGCCAGGTATTTACAGCCCGCCCGGCCGATGTGCTGCAGCACTGGCAGCCCGACGACCGATCGGCCGTGGTGCTGATGACCCACAACTACCAGTACGACAAAGCGATGCTGCGGGAACTGCTGCCGATGGCGCTGCCCTACCTGGGCGTGTTGGGCCCTCGCAAAAAACTGGATCGCATACTGCAAGAACTTCAGGACGAGGGCCTGCAGTGGACTGATGACATGCTGCTGAAAGTGCACGGCCCTACCGGCCTGGAAATAGGTGCTGAAACACCGGCTGAAATAGCCCTGAGCATTGCTGCCGAAATACAAGCCTGCAGTACAGGCCATAGCGGCGGTAAGCTGCGCCAAAAAAACGGCCCTATTCATGCGGCCGCTGTACAACTACCGCCTCAATAAATCTCATGAACACCTCGGTTTTCAATGCTGGCATCATCATACTGGCGGCTGGCAGCAGCCGCAGGCTGGGGCAGCCCAAACAATGGCTCTCCATGGGCAGCAGCCACCTGCTGGGGCATACCGTGCAGCAGGCGCTGGTCACCCAATGGCACCCGGTAGTGGTAGTGGCTGCGCCTGGCCTTGACCGCAGTCTGCTACCAACCGACATGCTGCAGCAAGTGCATTGGGTGCAAAATGATGCCTGCGAAGAGGGGATGGCCAGTTCCATCAGGGCCGGCCTTTACTACCTGCAGCAGCAAGCGCCGCACCTGCAGGCTGCCGCCGTGCTGGTGTGTGATCAGCCTTTTTTGAGCACTGCTGTTTTACTGCAACTGGCGCAGCTGCTGCAAAGCCAGCCATACAGCATGGTAGCCTGCAGCTACGCCGGGCGGCGGGGTACGCCGGCTATTTTTTGCCGCCAACATTGGCCCGCACTCCTGAACTTGCAGGGCGATACCGGTGCCCGCCCTATGCTGGCCAATGCAGGCCACGAGCTGGGGGTCCTGTCGTTTGAGCAGGGCGCCGCCGATATTGATACCTGGGAGGATTATGAAAAATGGGTGAAGAACAACGCATACTGATCGATCGATATCAACGGGTACACAATTATCTCCGCATTTCATTGACTGATAATTGCAACCTGCGTTGCTTTTACTGTATGCCCGATGAACACTACCAGTTCACGCCGCCGGCGCAGTTGATGCAGCCGGATGAAATAGAAGCCATTGCCCGGATATTTGTAGCACATGGCGTGAATAAAATACGCCTGACCGGCGGCGAGCCGCTGGTGCGTAAGGATGCTGCCGACATCATTGAACGCCTGGGGCGATTGCCGGTAAGGCTAACGATGACCACCAATGGTACTCGCTTGCATGAGTTTGCCGATGTAATCAGCGCAGCAGGCATCACGTCGCTCAACATCAGCCTCGATACCTTGCAGGCCGACAAGTTTTTACTGCTCACCCGACGCAATCAATGGCAGCAGGTGCGAAGCAACATTGATCTGATGCTGGCAAAAGGGATGCATGTGAAAGTGAACGTGGTAGTGACCCGCGGCGTAAATGATGAAGAAATCCTGGATTTCATTCGCTGGACCGAGGCTGCACCAGTGCACATTCGTTTTATCGAGTTCATGCCTTTTACTGGCAATCATTGGTCGAGCAATAAAGTATATACCTGGCAGGAAATATTGGACACGGTGAGCAGCCGATACCAGCTGGAGCCATTGCAACGCGAAAAGCATGATACAGCCAAGGCTTATCGGATTCCGGGCCATGCGGGCACGTTTGCGGTCATCAGCACTATGAGTGCGCCGTTTTGTGGCGATTGCAACCGCATGCGCCTGACGGCTGATGGTAAAATGAAGAACTGCTTGTTTTCGCAAAGCGAAACCGATTTGCTGGGCGCCCTGCGCCGGGGCGAAGATCTGGGTCCATTGCTGCAGGCCAACATAGCCAGCAAGCATGCCGCACAAGGCGGACAACTGCATCCGGTGTTTCAGCAAATAGATGCAGCCCATATTGATAACAGAAGTATGATAGCAATAGGAGGGTAAATGAAGAGATTCATCTTAACAGCGTTATGCATGCTAGCGGTCGCTGGTGCATCCGCACAAAAGAAACTAGCTGCTACTGATAGCATCATCGTGGCAGGACTTGTAAAGCAACCATTTGTAATTACGAGTACTCAAGTACAGCAGCAGGCTGTGCAGGACTTGGGCGATATTGTAATCAGGAATCACGCTGGTGAATACAAATCGACAGAGAAAAATGTAAAGGCTGCGAGCTTGTTGCCTTTAATGCAAGCAGCGGTACCCAATTTGTCGTCACCCCGGCTTTACAGTGAATGCTATTTCGTAATGGAAGCAACAGATGGTTATCGGGTTGTGTTTTCATGGAACGAAATTTTCAATACTGCTGTAGGTAAGCAGCTGTGGCTGATAGTGGAAGCAAACGGTAAACGCTGGAACGAGCTGCCCGATAGAATGTTGCTGCTATGCACCGCTGACAACAACACTGGCCGGCGTCACGTCAAATCGCTGTCTCGAATTGTGCTAAAACGAGTCGGCGATGAGTAATCCACTGGCCCAACTCATATCGGTAGCCGATGCCCGGCAGCTGATACAGCAGTATGCAAAGCCCCTGCCGGTGAAGCAATGGCCGCTGCAGGTGGCGGCGGGTTGTTGCCTGGCGACCGACGTAAAATCGGCAGTGCAAGTGCCGGCCTTTTGGCAAAGTAGCATGGATGGCTATGCGTATGCGTGGGAAGCTGGCAGAAGCGAATACGAATTGGTGGGCGAGCAAGCAGCTGGCAAAGCGCATGCAGAGCCGTTGCAGCCCGGGCAAGCGGTTCGAATATTTACAGGCGCAGCACTGCCAGCCGGTGCCGATACGGTGCTGATGCAGGAGAAGGCCGCGGTAAACAACGGTATGCTGCAGGTGCAGGATGAACTGCTGCAACGAGGTGCCAACGTACGGCCACCCGGTAGCGAGCTGCAGCAAGGTGAAACAATACTGCCGGCTGGCACATGGCTCACGGCGGCTGCCATGGGAGTGCTGGCCAGTACCGGCTTGCCATCGGTGCCGGTGTATCCGCGGCCCAGTGTGGCCATCATTGTTACTGGCAATGAGTTGCAGGCGCCCGGTTTGCCACTACAGTATGGCGAAGTGTATGAGGCTAATTCGTATGCCTTGCTCACCGCCCTGCAGCGCCTGCACATACAAGCCAGTGTGCAGCGGGTGCCGGATGATCCTGCGGCATTGGCTACCGCCATCACACAACAGCTGGCAAAGTGCGATATACTGTTGGTAACCGGTGGTGTAAGCGTAGGCGACTACGACTACACGCCACAAGCGCTGGCGGCAGCTGGTGCCATCACTATTTTTCACAAAGTGAAACAAAAGCCCGGAAAGCCATTGTTGTTTGCAATGCGTGGTCAACAACTGTTGTTTGGCTTGCCCGGCAATCCTGCATCGGTGCTGTCTTGTTTTTACCAATACGTGCTGCCCGCCATTGGTTCGGTCATGCAGCTGCCACTGGTGCTGAGCAGCGTACAGCTGCCACTTCAGCATGCATGGCAAAAACCGGCTGGGCTTACTCATTTTTTAAAAGCTCGGGTAGCCGATGGTGCAGTGAGCATGATGCAGGGTCAGGAAAGCTATAAGCTGCGGTCGTTTGCACAGGCCAATGCGTTGGCCGAACTGCCTGCCGACCAAACACAATGGCAAGCCGGTGATCTCATTCAGGTTCATTTGCTGCCCACCCCTTATTGATATGGATAGTATGGTTTTGTTTTATGGGTTGCTGTTGCTCGTGGCATTTTTATATGCAGCGGTAGGCCATGGTGGTGCCAGTGGCTACCTGGCGCTGATGGCACTATGGGGCGTGGCACCTGATGTGATGAAGCCAACTGCATTGGTGCTAAACCTGTTTGTTTCACTTACTTCCTTTATTCAGTTTTACCGCAGCGGGCATTTTCGTTGGCAGCTCTTTTGGCCCTTTGCAGTGCTGTCGGTGCCCATGGCGTTTGTTGGCGGCAGCATTAAAATAGACGCAGCCTTGTACAAGCAGATGCTGGGCGTGCTATTGCTCATTCCGGTAGCCCGTTTGCTGCTGTTTCCCAATCCGCCTGCCAGCGCTTTGCGGCCGGCTAATACGGTGGGGGCTGGTGCTATCGGTGCCGTCATCGGTTTCTTGTCGGGGCTCATCGGTATTGGTGGTGGCATCTTGTTATCGCCGGTGGTACTGCTGCTGCGCTGGGCTGACCAAAAGCAAACCGCTGCCATCAGTGCGTTGTTTATTTTCGTCAACTCTGTCAGAGGTTTGATGGGCCAGGTGAGCAAGGGGCTGCAGCTAAGCACCGATATGATCGGGTATATTGTGGTAGCATTTGCAGGCGGCTTGTTGGGTGCTTGGTTGGGTGCGGGCAGGCTACCCCAGCAAGCGCTGAAGTATGTGCTGGCGTTGGTGTTACTGGTAGCCGTGTACAAACTCATATTTGCAGGCGTGTAAGAAATTAAAAGACAGTATCGTGGAAATTTTGGTTTTTGGACAATTGACCGACGTGTTGCAAACAAGCCGCCTCAGCTGGCCTGAAGTGGCAGATACCGATACGCTTCGGCAGCAACTGCTGGAAGCTTATCCGGCGTTGGCGCAGCACTCTTTCCTCGTGGCGGTGAATCAGCAAATGATCAGCAGCAATACTACTTTGGTACCGGGAGCGGAAGTGGCACTGTTACCTCCATTTTCTGGCGGATGAACGAGGAGCAACCCGCATACGACACTTATCGCCGGCAAATGATACTGCCGGGCTTTGGGCAGGCAGCGCAAGACAAGCTGGCGGCCGCCCGGGTGTTAGTAGTGGGTGCCGGTGGTCTCGGCTGCCCTGTATTGCAGTATCTGGCAGCAGCTGGGGTAGGCCATCTTGGCATAGCCGATGGCGATGTGGTGAACCACAGCAATTTGCACCGGCAGGTGCTGTACAGCACCGCCGACGTGGGACAGCCGAAAGCACAGGTAGCCGCTGCAAGGCTGCAGGCGCAATACCCGCATCTCACATTGAGTGCCATAGCGGAAACCTGGACCGCTGCGCACTGTGTGGCGCACATAGATGCGTACGATGTGGTGGTAGACGGTACAGATCATTTTGGTAGCAAGTACATGCTCAACGATGCTTGTGTGCTGTTCGGAAAACCGTTGGTGTATGGTGCCGTTTCGCAGTGGCAGGGGCAGGTAGCCGTATTCAATGCATCATTGCCCACAGGGGGGCGGTCTGCTCATTATCGGCATTTGTTTGCGCAGCCACCAGCGGCAGGCACGGTAGCCAGTTGCGAAGAAGCCGGTGTGGTAGGCATGCTGCCCGGCATCATTGGCAGCATGCAGGCGTTGGAGGTGCTGAAACTGCTGACTGGCTTGGGCGAGCCATTGTACAATCAGTTGCTGACCTATGATGCAGCCCGGCAAACATTTTATAAAGTGAAGCTGCCGACGGATGTAGGAGCGGTGCCTGATATGCCAGCTAGTACAGCAGCCCTGTTGCAATGGAACTACGATGATGCCTGTGCGCCATCCGACCAATCATCGCTTTCAGTAGATGCGGCTACTGCGCTTGAGTGGATTGCCAGGGGGGCGGTGCTGATAGATGTGCGGGAGCTTGATGAACTACCTGCTTTGCAAGCAGGCACTGTGCAACGGCTGCCAATGGTGCTTGCCTTGGAAAAAACGGAATGGGAAGGAGAGGCGATGTTGTTATTTGTATGTCAGCGAGGGCAGCGTAGCATGCAGGTGGCCAAACGGGTAAAGGAATTGTACCCACGCAGAAAGGTGGGCAGCATACGCGGTGGTGTAGTGGCTATGCTGGCGCAGCCACATGCTAAATAATCATCGCTTTTTTTGAAAGGAAAAAGCAACGCAGACATGTCGGAAAGAAAGCCAAAGAATATTTTCAAACAGGGGGCTATCGATGCATCCTTTATTGGCGATAGTATAGCAAAGCATGCCAGCAATACCCGGATTGGCGGGCACAGCATTTTTTTAGGGCAGGTGCGGGCCGATGAAATAAATGGAAAGGCCGTGGTGGCTATTGAGTACACCGCTTATGAGGAAATGGCCCTTCAAAAAATGTTTGAGATCCGGGAGGCGATCTTTGCCAAATACCCGCTTACCTGCATGCACGTGTATCATAGCCTTGGCACGGTGAAAGCCGGTGAAATCTGCTTGTTTGTCTTTACTTCATCGGCGCATCGCAAGCCGGCCATTGATGCCTGCACCGAGTGTGTGGAGCGCATCAAAGCAGAGCTGCCGGTATGGGGCAAGGAAATTTTGGAAGGTGAAGATTACCAATGGAAGCAAAACATATGATAGCGCTGAAGCTTTCGCTTTGATGAAAGGTCAAATTGTCAGCTTGCCTTTTTTACGAATTAATTTTTTGAACATGGTCAATATCACTCATAAATCGACCACGCTGCGAAAGGCGGTAGCCGTAGCTACGGTGCGGGTGTCGCAGCAGGCTACTATTGATGCGGTGCTGAACAGGCAGGTGCCCAAGGGCGATGTGTTTGAGTTCAGCAGGGCTGCCGGCCTGTTGGCGTGTAAAAAAACGTGGGAGGTGATTCCTGATTGCCATCCGCTGCCGGTAGAGTACACCGCTATTACACACGAGGTAGATGGACTGGAGATAAAAGTGCGGGTGGAAGTACACACGGTATACAAAACAGGTGTGGAAGTAGAAGCGATGCACGGCGCTTCGGTAGTAGCGCTGACGATGTACGATATGTTGAAGCCGATTGATACTGCCATTGAAATTGCGAGTATCAAATTGGAGGAGAAGCGTGGTGGCAAAGGCGATATCAAGTATGCCTACCCCGATACGGTGCGGGTAGCCGTAGTGACCTGCAGTGATAGTGTAAGCAAGGGGCTGCAGCAGGACAAAAGTGGCGAAGTAGTCGTGCAGCGTTTGCAGCAGCATCGATTGCAGGTAGAGCGCCACTTGGCAGTGGCCGATGAGTTTGATGTCATTCAGCAAACCGCAAAGCAGCTGCTGGCAGCAGGTTTTCAGCTGATATTGTTCACAGGAGGGACAGGGCTGAGTCCCCGCGATGTGACACCGGATGCCATCAGGCCATTGATAGATAGAGATGTACCTGGCGTAATGGAAGCTGCCCGCGGTTACGGGCAGCAGCGTACACCTTATGCAATGCTGAGTCGGGGAATAGCGGGTTTTGCCGGCGAATCACTGCTCATTACTTTACCGGGTTCGCCACGTGGCGCAGCTGAAACCATAGATGCCATCTTTCCATACATCCTGCATGTATTCAGGGTGCAGGAAGGGGTGCGACACGAAGGGTAATCACTTTCAACTGTTTTGGCTTTTGCACAAAAAGATGCGGGCCACCTATTGAATGGGTGGCCCGCTTTGTTGATACCTTTTGTTAGAGCACTGCTATTCGCAGATGTTGTGGCTGCTGTTTGTACCAGTATACTACCTCGTAGGTGCCGGCAGGCAGGCCAGCCAGCGAAACGGTATTGCTGCCAGCAGCTACTACTGCATGTCTTAGCTGCTGCCCGTGCATGTTCAGCACTACCACATGGGCGGGTACCGATTGTACAGGTACCCGCAATAGTTGCTGCGGTGCCAGCCACTGCAGGTTGGGGTTGGTACCAGTACTGCGGGCATTTACCTGCACTATGCTGCTGTAGCTAAAGCTGCCATCAATATCAACCATGCGTAGCCGATAATTACCTGCACCGGTGCCTGCATGTTCGTACTGGTACTGTCGGGTTTGTACGCTATGACCGGCCGCTGCTATGCGGCCTATTTTTTCAAAGCGCTGGCCATTGTTGCTATGCTCTATATCGAAATGCGAAGTGTTGCTTTCCTGTGCAGTGGTCCATTGCAGCCGCACTGCATGATTGAATGGAGTAGCAGTGAAAGCTAGCAATTGTAGCGGCAACGGGGCATTGGCACTCAGCTCGCCACGCAGCGGCGCCACGGCTTGGTAGTACAGGGTGGCGCCAAAATCATTGAATTCCCAAATGGCGAAGTAGTAGCGGACGTCTTTTTTCAGATTGGTAATGACCACTTCGCTGCCGGTGCCATTGTACACTACGTGGGCTGGGGCTGCGCCTGCTGCTGCAGGCAGCTGCTGCCCGTT
>CANHEC010000027.1 GCA_947459455.1 Chitinophagaceae bacterium | reverse complement strand
GCCCAGCCGCTGCCAATCGGCCAGGCTGGCGGTATTGGGGTCGAAGTAAAAATAGCTGGCTGCGGTAGCGTCACTGGTACGTGTCGGCTGCCTGAACTGGTTCGACCGGTCATCGTAGCTATCGCTGCTATCGGCCCGGTACTCGTCGGCATTCACCCATTCGGTCACGGCCTGCAGTTCGGCCGGGCTGGCCGCCTGAGCAGGCTGGCGCAGCTGCCAGTACCAGGGCAGCAGCGCCACCACTACTACCGCTGGTATCAATATCATCAGCGCCCGGCGCTGCCACTTCGTAAAGCTGAAGTAGTCACGTATCCACGATTGGTATCGGTGTTTGTATCGGGCCATGGGTAAGTGCCGGCAGGGCAGTAGCCCAAGTTAGCACTTACACCCATATTTCCAAACCATCGTAAGCCAGCGCTATGCCCGTGGGTAGTTCGGCATTGATGTGCTGGTGCAGGCCCAGCTGGTGGCTGATGTGGGTGAGGTATCCCTGCTGTATTTGCAACTGCTGCAGTTGCTCTACCGCTTCATCCAGCGTAAAGTGCGATATGTGCGGCTCTTTGCGCAGCGCATTCAGCACCACGGTATGGCTGCCGCGTATTTTTTGCAGCTCTTCGTCGGGTATATTGTTGGCATCGGTGATGTAGGTAAAATCGCCAAAGCGAAAGCCATGCACCGGCAGCTTGTAGTGCCACACTTTAATGGGCTGTATGGGAATATCGCCAATCCAAAAAGGCGCATCGTCTATTTCGTACAGCTCGTACACGGGTACACCGGGGTAGCGGTGCTCGGCAAAAGCGTAAGGCACCTCGTGGCGCACCCCCTGCAGCGTAAGGGCGCTGCCATACAGGCGGGTAGGCTGCTGCTGAAAAAACTGGAAGCCGCGGGTATCATCCAGGCCGCCCACATGGTCTTTGTGCGAATGCGTAATGAGGATGCCATCGATGCGGCGTACCTGGTGCTGCAGCATTTGCTGCCGAAAGTCGGGCGTGGCATCTACCACCAGCGTGGTACTGTCACTTTGTACCAGTATGCTGCTGCGCAGGCGTTTGTCTTTGGCGTGTACCGAGCTACATACCTCACAGTCGCAGGCTACCATGGGTACGCCGCTGCTGGTGCCGGTACCAAGAAATGTGATTTTGAGTGCTGCCATATACCAAACGCCTAGCGAAAGTAAGGGCAAACAAAAAAGACCTTTTGCAGCGGCAAAAAGTCTTGTGGCAGGCGATGCTGGTGGCGCTATTGTTTATCCTGCGCCAGCAATGCCAGTTTCAGCACCTCTTCGTAGGTTTTTTGCCCCTCGTGGGTTAGCAGGTCGCGGTTGATGGCCAACTGGGGAATGAGCTCCAACAGGGTGTTGATGCGGCCTTCCACGCTCAAAAATTTGTTGAGCACCACCACCCGCTTTTGTTCCAGTATGCAATAGCCACTTTGAAACGTGCCCCGCTCGTAGCGGTACACATACTGTGCTTCGCTCAGTACTTTTTCCAGTTTCTGCAGGGTATTGGCGGTGTACTTCATGTAGTCAGATGATAGCCCGATTGGGCGGCTGTAAAAGTAAGACCGACGGCCAGGCAAGGCGCCTTTCAATTATCCACAAAACAGCCGGACGCAGGCTGGTAGAAAGCAGACAATAATCAGACATTTCCGCTGATACCGCTCATGTTTTGCCCCTCTGCTATTACCGAATTTGCGAAGTAATTAAGATATTGACAATCATAAATTTCACACCATGTTCGACCAAAGCGATTTCTTTTTTAGCAAGTCAGACCCCATCAGTACCGAACTGCAAAAGTGGGTAGAGGCCATGGCAGGTCATTTCAAGCCAAACAATATTCACTGGTGCACCGGCACCCAGGAAGAATACGACCAACTGTGCCAACAGCTGGTAGACAAGGGCACCTTTATAAAGCTGAACCCGGTGAAGCGGCCGAATAGTTATGCCTGCTTCAGCGATCCCAGCGATGTGGCACGGGTAGAGGACAAGACCTTTATATGCAGCCGCCGCAAGGACGATGCCGGCCCCACCAACAACTGGATGGATCCGAAGGAAATGAAGGGCATTTTGGAAGGTCTGACTGCGGGTGCCATGCAGGGGCGCACCATGTATGTCATTCCATTTTGCATGGGCCCGGTGGGCTCGCCCCTCAGCCGCTATGGGGTAGAAATAACCGATAGCGAGTATGTGGTAGTAAACATGAAACTGATGACCCGTATGGGTAGCCAGGTGCTGGAGTACATGAAGCCCGGTGAATGGGTAAAATGTATACACACCGTGGGGGCGCCTTTGCAGCCAGGCCAGGCCGATGCCAAATGGCCCTGCAACCCCACCGTTAAGTACATCAGCCATTTTCCGGAGGAGCGCCTCATCATCAGCTACGGTAGTGGCTATGGTGGCAACGCCCTGCTGGGTAAAAAGTGCTTTGCCCTGCGCATAGCCAGCGTAATGGGCCACGAAGAAGGCTGGCTGGCCGAGCACATGCTGATACTGGGTGTAGAAAGCCCGGAAAAAGAAAAAACCTATGTGGCTGCCGCTTTTCCCAGCGCCTGTGGCAAAACCAACTTTGCCATGATGATACCACCCGCTGGCCTTGATGGCTGGAAGGTGACCACCGTGGGCGATGACATTGCCTGGATACACAAGAGCGATAATGGTAAGCTGTATGCCATCAACCCCGAAGCTGGCTACTTTGGCGTGGCACCTGGTACTAATGAAAAGACCAACCCCAACGCCATGGCCTCCATAGCCCGCGACACCATTTTTACCAACGTGGGCATTACCCCCGATGGCGATGTATGGTGGGAAGGCATGACCAAAGAAGTGCCCGATGGCCTGATAGACTGGCATGGCCAGCCCTATGACAAAAGCAGCGGCAAACCAGTAGCGCACCCCAATGCCCGCTTTACAGCACCAGCCCATCTCAATCCGGTACTCGACGAAAAGTGGGACGATCCTGCCGGCGTGCCCATTGGCGCCTTCATATTTGGCGGTCGCCGGGCCACCACCATGCCGCTGGTGTACCAAAGCTTCAACTGGACCTTTGGCGTATACCTGGCTGCTACTATGGGTAGCGAAATGACCGCCGCAGCCTTTGGCGAAGTAGGCAAAGTGCGCCGCGATCCTTTTGCCATGCTGCCCTTTATGGGCTACCATGCCGGCGAATACTGGAACCACTGGCTGCAGTTTGGCCGCGACCTGCCGGCACCTCCCCGTATTTTCGGGGTCAACTGGTTCCGCAAGGATGCCGATGGCAATTTTGCATGGCCCGGCTTTGGCCAAAATATGCGGGTGCTGAAGTGGATTGTGAACCGCTGCAAAGGCCTGAGTATGGGTGTAGAAAGCCCGATTGGCTGGATGCCCCGCTACAAAGACATGGACTGGACCGGCCTCGATTTCAGCAAGGAGCAGTTTGCCGCCATTATGGAGATAGACCGCGAACTGTGGAAGAAGGAGCTGTTGGGCCATGAAGAGCTGTTCGCATCGGTATACGACAAACTGCCCAAGGAGTTCTTCTTCATGCGGGAACTGCTGCTGAGCGCCTTGTGGCGCAGCCCCGAGCATTGGGGACTGGCACCAGAGCGGGAGTAACCATGTTGCAGTTTCTAAATAATTCCAAAAACGGGCTCCGGCCCGTTTTTTTTGGCTGCTGCTGAGATTAAACAAAATAAATTGCGACCATGGCTGGCTACCGGCCATAGTGTCCTAAACACAATACTATGCCCGGAACAGTGATTAAAAAGCTGCGCAACATGCGCAATCTGAAGCAAGAGGCGGTAGCCAAAGAAATGGGTATTTCGCAGGCAGCTTACAGCAAAATAGAAAACAACGTGACTGAGCTGACCGTGCGCCACTGCCGCATTCTCAGCAAAATTTTCGGGGTCAATGTGTACGATTACCTGGAAGACGATTTCGAGATCATCAGGCCCAAGCTACAGGCGACCGAAGAAACACAGACAGAAGCGACCGATGTAGCTTAGTGCTTACAGTCGCTGCTGTGGCAATGGTCGGCCTGGCGGCAAAGCCGGTAATTGAAATAGTGCGCTGCTACAATGAAGGCAACGGCTACCAGCACCATCCATACAGGGTGGCCCTTTACCAGTTCTTTGCCTACCAGCAGGCCAAAGCCGATCACAAACAGTAGCACTGGCACATAGCGGTGATGATGCCAACGGAACCCGTGGCGAAGGGCGAAAATGCCAATGACAAAAGCGGCGCCAATCATGGAATATTCAAAGCCTTTGCTTTCCACCAGGTTGATACCAAACAGCGGAAGGCTGGTAAAAAAAAGCGGCACCACGGCACAGTGAATAGCACAGGCCAGCGAGGCTGCGATGCCCAGACGATCCCAGTTTATTTTTACACCAAAACGGCCCATTGTTTATCTAACCCTTGATTGCAACCGAATTGCAAATATAGGGTAGGCTATACTTGCCAGCCGGTAACTTTGCACACCATGAGTGCCAAAAAGAAGTTATTAGTCTACGGTGTCCTGTTTATAGCCCTGCTGGCAGGGTTTTTCTACTTCGTGTTTCGCGGTACCGATAACTGGAAATCGAAACTGCCGGTGATCAGCTAGGTGAAGCCGTTCAGTTTTGTGAATCAGTCAGGCGATACCATTACCAACGATTTAGTAAAGGGCAAAGTGTATGTGACCAACTACTTTTTTGTGACCTGCAACGGCATTTGCCCCAACATGAATGGCAAACTGAAAACAGTGTATGAAGCCTACAAAGGCAACAAAGACCTGGTACTGCTGAGCCATACCTGCCAGCCCGAGGTAGACAGCCTGCCGCAGCTGAAACGCTATGCCGATAGCATAGGGGCCGATGGTAAGCAATGGCAGTTTTTGACCGGCAATAAACTGGCGCTGTACCAGCTGGCCCGCGAAAGCTACCATATCGACGATCCGCAAAACAATGTGGGCAGCATCAACGATCAGTTTTTGCACTCGCAATTTGTAGCACTCATCGACCGGCAGGGCCGCGTACGGGGCATTTACGATGGATTGAAAAACAAAGAAATAGCGGCGCTGAAAGAAGGAATAGACGGACTGCTGAAAGAGACCGACCGGGCAAGCTTTGTAAACAATATTTTTGGTAATAGTCCGCAGTAAACCGGTGGGCGCCTGTCAGTTTTTTCATTGGCACAAAATGCAAGCATATGTCTGATGCGACTGTAGACATACTGAAGCGAAACAACCTGAGTGTGACGGATAGCCGCCGCTCTATCCTCCAGCTTTTTTTGAACCAGGAGGCCAGTGCGCTGCGCCATGCCGATATTGAGCACTCGCTGCAGGGCATGGATCGGGTGACCATCTACCGTACGCTGCAGGCCTTTGCCGAAAAGGGCATCATCCACAGTATACCGGGTAGCGATGGCGCTGCCCGCTACGCCCTGTGCCGCAGCGGCTGCGCCGATGGCCACCACCACGATGATCACGTACACTTTGTGTGCACCCGCTGCAGCGCTACCCAGTGCCTTGACGACGTGCATGTACCTTTTGTACGCATGCCCGAAGGATTTGAGGCCATCAAAGCTGAAATGGTAGTAAGCGGGGTGTGCAGCAAATGCAGGAGCTAAAAAACCCGTCATATCCTGTGTATCACTATACAAAAAGAGCTATCTGCCAAACGATAGCTCTCTTTGTTTATAGGGGTGACTAGGTCTTGTTGTTGCCTTCGTCTTTAAGAGGCCTGCGAATGAGCCAGCCAACGAACATCGTTGTAAGCGTTGATATCGCTATATACCTAACCGACAAAAAATCGGTTTCAAC
This sequence comes from Chitinophagaceae bacterium, assembly GCA_947459455.1. GTDB lineage: Bacteria > Bacteroidota > Bacteroidia > Chitinophagales > Chitinophagaceae > Phnomibacter. Next base: position 5,593 of record CANHEC010000027.1, on the reverse strand, counting down.
GCCAAAAAATGGCAAAACGATTCTGTCGACGAATAGTACCAGAAAGAACAAAAGCACTCCATAAATTGCCAATTTTCCGATCAGAGATACTTTCGCTTTTATCATATGCGTAAACTTGATTCTGATTAAGTGTCTCCTAAGATGCCGCCCCCCTAAAGTAATTTGTGCTGTTTGGAATAATACTACTGTACGGAACAACTAAATCGGACTTGGCCAAAAGAAGCGATGTTACACTGATATCCCAATTAAAAAATGCAGCTATCTTTTTCCAGATAGCTGCATTAGTTCATGTCGATTAAGCCTTTATCGTCTTAGTCTTCTTAACAATTATTCTGATCTCCTTTACCAGGAAATAAATCAGAAAAGCAAAAGATACGAAATTCGCAATACAGACGATGTTGAACACTGCGTCAAAATGCATGATTTTGAGGATACCGCCAGCCAAACCGGTGATTACCCATGCAATGAATGAAGATCTAATGTTAATCATAGGATTCTTATTTATTTTTTACATTCAACAGCCGAACAGCCACATGCGATAGCGATCATGGCATCCACCACCTTTTGATTTACTTGATAATAAGCCCACGCTATAAAACTATCAGTAAACTCGTCTACCTCGGCTCGGTGACATGCTCCAAATGTTTCACCTGCCTCACGTTGACAAAATCCAGTACCACCATGACGTCCTTCACAATCCTTCACTTGTATAATATCCCATTTCTCAGAGGGTATACGGTCAAGGTCCCTATAAACTGGCGGAACTCCCTCACTCAACGTGACCATGAACGCTTCGTTATTCTTAACAAAGTATTTATTATAGTGACCATTCGAATCATGTACACTGGCCGTAAGCAGTTCTCCTTTCACGAAATACTCACCTCGGACCATTTCGCCAAATATAGAGTAGGTTCGAGTCGTATCATTACGAAACGTAAAAAACGCAACATATCGTCCTTCGTTCGTGTTGATGTAAACTTCGGAAGACATTTTGTCGAGCTTTTCGACAACGTTTTTGAAATAAAGGCTATTCTCTGACGCTTTCGCAAAAATTTCTTTTATCGCATCAGCTTGCATTGATTCTGCTAGAGGCTTTAACTTAAGCCTTGATTCGATCAGATTTTCACTTGTTTCGTTGATAGTTTTTTCTTTACTACAGGCAACAAACAGAATTGTAAGCACCGTAGAAATCAAAAGCACGTAAGTGAGTGGTTTAAATTGCTTTTTTTCATTCATTTTTATGTGAGTTTTTGGTGATCCTACCTTCATGAAAGGAGCATGTGTCGGAATATTCACCCTTGTCTCTTTGCGCATAGATTATGCGAAGCTATTTATGCCCACTCCAATCTAATTGGAGTCACGGTTTTTCTTCAAAGGAAAATTTGAACCCTCCCTTTTTCTCGTAGTAATATGTCTGTCTATCATTGTCATATGCTATTGGGGCGCCTTGGTCTCTCAATACCTTCAGATACTCGTATAGCATACTTTCGGAAATTTCCAGCTTTGTGGCAAACTGAGCTGGCGTTCCAGTACCCCTGATACTTATCAGGTAGTCTATCTTCTTAAATCTTTCTATGAATTTTTGCGGCATTACTCGAAATCGTTCCTTGTTAATTGTAGGAAATCAAGGATTTTATGGGCATCGGGCAAGTCAAGTTAGGCTTGATGGTTGAAAGTTGTTGTACCCCAAGAAAATGAATCTAGAAAATACATGAAGATGTAGTGGTGTTTTTTTCGAATCGTCGATCGGCTTACTGGTTCTCGCTTTGTCTTGAAATTTGAATGGCCGCAAAATGCCAACATGTTTCCCCTGAATGTATTTGGAATAGGCCACATGCAGAGGCCGATTGATTGATAAGCGATAAATTTTGAGTTAGGCTCTGCATATTTTTATTTAACGCATTCGCTCGACTAGTAAAGCTTGGTCTAAGAAAAATCAAGATAGAGTAACTCTACGGCCTGGTTATTGATCGGTTAGATACAAAAAGCGCCGCAACCAGAAGCTAGCTGCGGCGCCTTCATTTTATTGGTTGGAAAAGATTATTAGAGCTTTTCCATTTCGCTTTTTACAAATAACATGAGCTGCTGAATGTGTGCCGGCGAAAAATCGAACCGGAGGCCGGCAGCCTGGTACAGCTCGGGCAGTGTTTTGGTGCCACCCAAGCTGAGGGCCTGCATGTAGTGCTGCAGGGCGGCTTTCGGATCCTGCTTGTACTGCATCCACAGGCCAATGGCGCCCAGCTGCGCAATGCCGTACTCGATGTAATAAAACGGCACCTCGAACAAATGCAACTGCCGCTGCCAGCTGTACTGGCGGTAGCCTTCGAGGCCGCTGGTATCGAGGGTGCGAGTGCTAAACTCGTTGAGGATGCTGAGCCAGGCGTCGGCCCGTTCATCCAGCGTATGCGTGGGGTGGGTGTACACCCAATGCTGAAATTTATCGATGGTGGCAATCCACGGGAAGATGGTGATGGACCGTTCCAGTTGGTGCAGTTTGGCTCGCTTCAGCTCGGCTTCATTGGCAAAAAACGGCTGCCAGTGATCCATGGTAAACAGCTCCATGGCCATGCTGGCTACTTCGGCTATTTCCATGGGATACTCTTTGAATGCTGTAAGCGGCAGTGGATGCGCCAAAAAGCTGTGAACGGCATGTCCGCCTTCGTGCACCATGGTAGTTACATCGTCCATTTGGCCAGCGGCATTCATAAAAATGAAGGGCGCACCGCTTTCGGCCAGCGGGCAATTGTAGCCGCCGGGGGCCTTGCCTTTGCGGCTTTCCAAATCGAAGTGGCCCATGCGCTGCATGGTGCGAAAGCAATCGGCAAAAAACGGATCCAGCTTTTCGAGTACGGCAATGCTTTTTTGCAGCAGTTCATCGCCGTGGCTAAAGGGGCGCAGCGGCTCCAGATCGGCAGGTTCGGCTTCCAGGTCCCAGGGGCGCAGCGTATCTACGCCCAGTGCCTGCTGTTTGTGCTGGTAAATGTCTTCTACCAGCGGCAGTACATGCTGCTTTACACCGGCATGAAACTGTTCGCAATCGGCCGGCGTATAATCGAAGCGGCCCAGTTCTTTAAACTTATAATCGCGGTAGTTGGCAAAGCCTGCATTGAGGGCTACCTGCTGGCGCTTGGCCACCAGCTGGCTGTACAGTTCGTTCAGTGCAGCTTTGTCTTGCAGGCGGCGCTCCTGTATTTTGCGGTACACGGCTTCGCGTTCACTGCGGTCTTTGCTTTGCAAAAAGCGGGCAGCCTGCTGCAGCGTGTACTCCTGGCCCTGGTGCTGTATGGTCATGCGGCCGGTGATTTGGCCAAACTGCTGCTGCAGCACACCCAGCTCGGCATGGAGCGGAATATTGGCTTCGCGAAACAGGTCAATATTCTTTTGAACGGAACGCAGGTAAGTATGGTACTGCTGCGCATCCAGCTCGGCGGTGTAGGAGCATTGCAGCAGTTTTTTGTTCAGCGCATCGGCCATGGGCTGTATGCGTGGCTGTATTTCCATCACAAAAAACTCGAACGCTTTTTCAAGCGCTTCGTTTTCGGTGTCGCAGGTCATTTTGATTTGGCGCCAGCAGGCATCTTCGCTGATGGCGGCTTCCAGCTCGCTGCTATCGTGCAGCCACTTTTCCAAATCGGCCTTGCTGTGCAGCGGCCTGTCGAGCAGCTCCTGAAAAAATGGTTCGAGGGCGGCCCAATCGGTCACCGCAAAATTGGCCGGCAGGTAATGGCGGGGCAGCTTTTGTATGTTGGCAGTAGGAGACATGGAGGGGTTGGTTGATGCGTACAATGGTTTGCGAGTTTAAAAGTTCACAAGTTCACGAGTTCACGAGTTCGAGGTTCGAATGTTTGAGCGTTCGAGAGTTTGAATGTTTCAGTGTTCACGAGTTCACATGTTCAAGCTTCAAGGTTCTAGTGTTTGAATATTCCAGGGTTGACGTGCTCCAGCCCGGGCATTTCACCTTTCACCTTTGACCTTTCACTTTTCACTTTTCACTTTTCACTTTTCACCTCGTAAGGCGGCTGCGAATGTAACCCGCGTTGGGCTTGGATGGTTCAGCTGGAAGAGGGAGCGACTGTTAAACCCGGCGGCGGCTGGGTGAATGGCGACCGGTTGGCTGACTTGCCGGGTACTGCACAGCTGGCGATGGCATGCGGGGGCTGTGGGCCGAGGCTGTGGCCGAGGGCCCCCGCCTCCAAAGGGCGGGGGCGGCACCCCAAAGGCACCCGAACAACTGCCAGGCTATGTACTGCTGCTGAGATGCCCTTATGGTATTGCCATCCTTGCTGGTAAGGGGCGCTTCGATTTATTGCTATTTTGCCACCCTCAAGTACACAACTATGGTATTGGTAACGGGCGGCACCGGCCTACTGGGCACACATTTGATACTGGCGCTGCACCGCCGCGGTGTGCAGGTGCGGGCCCTGTACCGCCAGCACATACCGCCTGTGGTGGCACAGCATGCCGAGTGGGTGCAGGCCGATATACTGGATGTGGTGGCGCTGGAAGCGGCCATGCAGGGCGTGACGGAAGTGTACCATGTGGCTGGTTTTGTAAGCTTCAGGCCTGCCGACCGCGAACTGCTGTACCGCATTAATGTAGAAGGCACCGCCAATGTGGTGAACGCCTGCCTGGAGGCCGGCGTAAGAAAGCTGGTGCATGTGAGCAGCGTGGCTGCACTGGGCCGCATACGAAAAGATGCGGTGATAACCGAAGCCATGCAATGGAGCGAGGAAACCAGCAACAGCTGGTATGGCAAAACGAAATACCTGGGTGAGCTGGAAGTGTGGCGTGGACAAGGAGAGGGCCTGCAGGTGGTGTCGGTCAATCCTACGATCATCATTGGTGAGCACGGCGATTGGAGTAAAGGCTCGATGCAGATTGTACAGTCTATTGCCAACGGGTTCGCGTACTACAGCATGGGCCAAACGGGTTTTGTAGATGCCGATGATGTAGCAGCGGCCATGATACAATTGATGGAGAGCGATGTGGAAGGGCAACGCTTCATCATCAGTGCTGAAAACCGTACCTACCGCGACTTCTTTTTTATGGTGGCCGATGCGCTGGGGGTGCCAAGGCCGCGAACACTGATAACACCGTGGAAGGCGGCGCTGGCCTGGCGGCTGTACAAAGTGAAAAGCTGGCTGACCGGCAAAAGTCCGCTGGTGACCAAAGAGACCGCGGCTACCAGCCTGGCAGTGGTGAGCTTTGATAATAGCAAACTACTGAAAGCGCTGCCGGGCTTTGCGTACCAGCTGCTGGAAGAAACGGTGCGCCGGGTGTGTGGGCACTTGCGGAAGGCGGGAAGCTGAAGGCAGAAGGCTTAAAGCTGAAGGCTTAAAGCTGAAGGCGAAAGGCGGAAAGCAGAAAGCAGAAAGCTGAAGGAGATGGTTGGCAATGGGACGGTTGTGGGCTTGCGTGCAATAAGCAATAAAAAATAAGGAATAAGAAATGAGGAAGTAAGGGGGGGGTAAATTTCAAATCTCGAAATTCCTCTGCGCCCTTTGTGTTCTCTGTGCGAAATACTCTTTCCTCGGGTTCGCGGTGCTGAAATGAGAAATAAATAATAAGTAACAAGAAATGAGGAAGTAAGAGG
>CANHEC010000026.1 GCA_947459455.1 Chitinophagaceae bacterium | reverse complement strand
ATGACGCTGCTGGCCACCGGCGGCAATGGCGCCGTGTACCGCAGCACCACCAACCCGGCCATTGCTACCGGCGATGGGGTTGCAATGGTTTACCGGGCAAAAGGCCGTATTGAAAACATGGAGTTTATTCAGTTTCACCCGACGGCACTGTATGAGCCTGGTTTGCGTGGCCACAGCTTTCTGATAACCGAGGCTGTACGCGGTGATGGTGGCATCCTTCGCAATCACCGCGGCGAAGCCTTTATGGAGCGGTACGACGAACGCCGCGACCTGGCCCCCCGCGACATTGTAGCCCGGGCTATTGATAGCGAAATGAAAATAAACGGTACAGAACACGTGTACCTCGACTGCCGCCACATGCCCGTTGATCAGTTTGTGCATCATTTCCCCAACATCTACGAAAAGTGTAAGAGCCTGGGCATAGACATTGCACAACACATGATACCGGTGGCGCCGGCGGCGCACTACAGTTGCGGTGGTGTAAAAACCGATCACCATGGCCGTACTTCTATACAGCGACTGTATGCCGCTGGCGAGTGCGCCTCTACCGGCCTGCATGGAGCCAACCGGCTGGCCAGCAATTCGCTACTGGAAGCCCTCGTGTTTGCGCACCGCGCTGCTGCTGACAGTATGAGCCGTGTAGCTGCTACAAATAATGATACAGCTGTACCCGAGTGGGATGCCCGCGGTACCACCGATCCCCGCGAAATGATTTTGATAACGCAAAGCCTGAAAGAGCTGCAACTGTTGATGAGCGACTATGTGGGCATTGTACGCAATAATGTACGCCTGCAGCGGGCCATGCGTCGCCTCGATTTGCTACACGAAGAGATAGAGGACCTGTACAAAACAAGCGTGGTGTCGCCACAGCTGTGTGAGCTGCGCAATATGATTACTGTGGGCTACCTGATTGTAAAATGTGCCCAGTTCAGGCACGAAAGCCGAGGCTTGCACTACAATACCGACTACCCGGCCAAAAATGAATTGCTGCAGAATATTGTTCTGTAGTAGCTTTCGCCCGAACTAACAATCTGGCTGTTGTACTACGTTTGGCTCACCATTCTCGGATTTTTTTCGCTGCTGCCCATGCAGGTGCTGTACCTGTTGGGCGATGGCATCCGCCTGCTGCTGTTTGGGGCATTTGGCTACCGTCGCAAAGTGGTAGAAGCAAATTTGCGGCACGCATTTCCCGATAAGTCTGCTGCTGAAATAGCGGCCATCCGCCGGCAGTTTGAAGTCATTTTTATAGACACCTGGATGGAAACCATCAAGCTGCTGACTGCCAGCGATGAGTGGGTATGTCGACGGTTTGTCTGCGACACCAGTGTGTTTGAAAAACTGCAGGCCGAAGGACGTAGTTGCCAACTCATGACAGGGCACTTCATGAATTGGGAACTTTACAACCTCTATTTTCCGGCCCACCAGCCCATGCGGTTTATTGGCATTTACACTCATCTGAGCAGCCGTGCCATGGAGCGGTTGTTTCGACGCTTGCGGGGGCGCACCGGCTCCGTGCTGATACCAACTTCGGCCGTGCGGGAAGGCGGTTTGAAGCCCTACCTCGACCGGCCCTATATTTTGGTACTGGGTGCCGATCAAAGCCCGAATAAGCCAATGGAAGCCTATTGGTGCCGGTATTTGCACCAGCCTACTGCCTTTCATGCAGGGCCCGGGCGCAATGCCGTGAAGCAGCAGCTGGCAGTAGTGTACACCTGGCTGCAGCGACACAAACGTGGCCGGTATGAGTGCCACGTGACAATGCTGAATGACGGTAAACCCTACCAAAACGACGTAGCCCTGATACTCGATTTCAGAAATGCGCTGGAGGCTACCATCGGCCAGCAGCCAGCCAACTACCTGTGGAGCCACCGGCGCTGGAAGCATGCCTGGCAGCTTGCGTACGCCAGCCGCTGGGTCGACGATCGGCACCCCGTTCCCGAAATTTGAGGGTATTTTATGACGATTGGTTATGCTGCCGCCCGCTAGCTTGCCATCTTTGCGGCCGTTTTACGCCCACACATGTACCCGGTTTTCTACGCTTTTTTTTACCTCGCATCGCTACTGCCACTGTGGCTTTTGTACCGCCTGAGCGATTTAGCGGCTTGGGTGCTGTGCCATGTGGTACGATACCGCCGCGATGTGGTCTATCAAAATCTGCAGCAAAGCCTGCCCGAGCTATCAGCCGATTCACGTGCTTTTCTTTTGCGGCGTTTTTACCGTCGCTTTACCGACAACTGGGTTGAAACCATCAAACTGCTGACACTTTCGCCTTCTCAGCTGCAGAAGCGGGTGAGTGGCAATTTTGAATTGTATGCGCAGTTGCAGGCACAAGGCAAGCCGGTGCAAATGGTACTGGGCCACTTTTACAACTGGGAGTGGCTGAACGCCAGCATGTCGCTGCGCCAGTCCATGCCATTCATTTGTGTGTACATGCCTATTTCCAGCGGCTACATGGATCGTTTGTTTCGGCAAACTCGCAGTCGCTTTGGCGCCCACCTCATGAAAGCAACTACGCTCAACAAGGATATCATCCCCTGGAGGCGCAAGCAATATGTCATCGGCCTCGTAGCCGATCAAAGCCCCTCGAGCCCCGATCATGCATTTTGGCGCTGGTTTTTGCACCAGCCTACTGCTTTTGTTACCGGCCCCGAGCGAAATGCGCAAGTGTTTCAACAGGTGGTAGTGTATGTAAGCATCAGCCAGCCGCGCCGCGGTTATTATCACTTCGAATGCAAGCTGATGCCAGCGGAGGTAACCGTAGCGCAAACCGGCGCCGTGACCAACTGGGTAGCCAACCAAATAGCCTCCGACATGGCCACTAACCCCAGCTTGTACCTATGGAGCCACCGCCGGTGGAAGCATGGCTGGCAGCCAGCTTATGCCAGCCAATGGATAGATGAGCAGCCGATGCCTTTTTAAAAAAATGCAGCGGACCAGCACTAAGAAAGTACGCTACTTCACTTACTTGTTGGCGAGTTGGCTGGTATCATCCGGCGTTTACCAGTTGCACTACTGTTTTGCCCGCTTGCTTCAGTAGCAGCCCCGTACTGGTTATTTCAAATCCGTCTACTTTCTCCAGCAGTTGAAAGAGGCGGTGTTCAGTATCCATGTGCTGTGGGCATGCCATCATGGTGCTGCCCATTTTGCCCAATCGCAGTGTGCCGCTATTGGCATTGGAAAAGATCATTTCAGCAGATCCGAAGAAATTATTGCAGCCGCCTTTACCCGATACGCGTTTGTTGGCCCGGTCAAACTGCAGGAAAGCATTGGCTGCGCTTACATCAGTAGTGCCGGCATCGTCGGTCAGGTTCTTTACCAGGTAGCGGCTGGCATCCAGCAAAGCTTGATAGTCGATGTTGGCCACAGCCTCCACGGCGGCAGGGGCCGGCTGTGCGGTCATGGCTTGTAGCACAGGCTGCCCTTGCTGGTTGTACAGGGTCAGGCTATTGTTTTTTACCACCAGGCTGTAGGCTGCATTGATAGCGGCGCTAAAGGCTGCTTCATCGGCTGCCTGCGGGCAGGCCATGCGGGTACTGGCCAGTGGGCCGGTTTTCACAGTGCCGTCGGCTGCTGCCACAAATCGGCCCCTAAACTGGTTGCATATTTTGGCTGATACGCTGCTGTCTTTAAACAACAAGGTATATCCACCCGGCAATACCGATTGCCATTTGCCATCCTTGCGCAGGTGACTGATGGTCCATGTGTTTTCAAACAGTTGTGCATCCATCCGGGCCGGTATTTTTCTGATAATTTTTACCAATGTTCGCTGCAGGCTGCTACCATCGGCCGGCGGACGGCTCACACGGGTTTCTTTTACAGCCAGGGTGTACAAAAAGCCGGTCTGGTGCTGAAAGCCCCGTATGCCGCCATACAGGCGTTGCCAGACCTGTTGGTCGTGGCTGCGTATTTGCAGGCAGGTAGCAGGTGCTACGCCGGTGCAGTCCACGGTTTGCGGGTGCACCTGTAGCGTAACTTGTTTGGTTTGAGCGTAGGTAAGCGAGGCAGAAGTGCAGGCCAGCAAGGCCAGTATTATTTTTTTCATACTTGAAAGGATTTAAAGGCTGCTGACAGGGCAACAGCCATTACCAACCCTAAGATGTTCAACCACGCCCGATGGTAACCACGACTTTGTTAAAGCCTGCCTGCCAGCAAGCGTTATTTGATAAGCACCACGGCCAGCTGCCCGGTACTGCGGCATTCGTCACACTTTGATGTAAATCTTTTTTCGATCGAGCCAGTAGGCCAGTGCCCAGTAAAATGCAATGGTCACAAATGCATACAGCAGGCTGCCATTGCGTGGATCGGCGCTGATGGGTGCACACACATATTTGTAAAACCAGGCAAAGGCAGAAATGTAGACGGGCTGCCCTTGCTCATCGGTATGGTCTACCCAGCGCAGCAGCCCCACTACCCTTGGCAAAAAGCCACTCAGTACAAAAATGAACAGCGGATTCTTGCCAAAGGCATCGAAAAAGCGGCTCCAGGCGCCCTGCTGCTGCCGAAACTCAATAAGATAGATGAGCATGCCAAGCGTAAGCAAAGCCAGCCCGCTGGTGTACAGCACGTAGCTCGAGGTCCATATTTTTTTGTTGATGGGAAAAACCTCGCCCCACATCAGGCCGGCTGTACATAGTACAATACCTGCTACAAACAGGTGGCTCAGCATCTCATAGTTTTTGCCCTTTTGCTGAATGTATTGGCCGGCAAAATAGCCCAGCAATACCTGTACGATGGCCGGCAACGTGCTTACCAGTCCTTCGGGGTCAAAGGGTACCCCTTCGCCTTTGTACATGTGTGGCACGCCCAACAGGGCTTTGTCTATATCGGTTCCCCAAAAGCCAGCCAGGCTGTAAGGGTCGCCGGGCATACCCAGCGTGTGGCTGAGCCACCAGTATACCAGCAGCACCACACTGCCGACGACAAAAGCCAGCGCAGGCCGGCAATAAAATGCGATGATGGATGCAAACAAATAAGCCAAAGCAATGCGCTGCAGCACGCCGAGTATCCGAATGCCGGAGTCGGCATTGGCGGGATCTACCCAGTGCTTCAGCACCAAATCGGCCCCAGCCCATTTTACAAAGGGGCTCCAGTTGAGAAACAGCCCGATGAGGAAGATTAGGCTGAATCGCTTCAGCACTTTTCGCCAAAAAGTAGCCGCCCCGGCCTCCTGCAGCCTTGGCATTACAAAGGCCATGGCGTTGCCCACGGCAAACAGGAAAAAGGGGAAGACCAGATCGGTAGGTGTGCAACCATGCCAGTCGGCGTGCTTAAAGGGGCCGTAAATATGGCTCCAACTGCCCGGGTTGTTTACCAATATCATCAGCGCCACGGTGGCGCCCCGAAATACGTCGAGGGAATAGTAGCGTTGTTTCAAGGCAGCAATGTTTGGAGCCTAAATGTAGGGCATTCGGCTGGCCCCGGTAGCTGTGCTTTGTCGGTTTTTGGGTTGTAGTAGCCTGTCGTATTTATTGTAGCAGCTGACGATTGGCATGTTTTCACATGCCCCTTTACAGCTAAGTTTGTGCCTATCTTTATTTGCACATGAGCTATCAGCATCGAATTGTTATCACCGGTGGCGCCGGCTTTATAGGCAGCCATGTGGTGCGCTTGTTTGTAAACAAGTATCCACACTACAAAATCATCAACCTGGATGCGCTGACCTACGCCGGCAATCTGGAAAACCTGAAAGATGTAGAGCAGGCACCCAATTATCAGTTTGCCCACGTCAATCTGCTGGAGGCTGATGCTGTGCAGCAGCTACTGGTAGCTGAAGATGTGACCGGCGTAATACACCTGGCCGCCGAGAGCCATGTGGATCGCAGTATACTCAGCCCGCTTGATTTTGTGTACACCAATGTAATAGGCACAGTGAACCTGCTGGAGGCCGCTAAAAAGCATTGGGCAGGCCAGTACGAAGGCAGGCGTTTTTACCACGTAAGTACCGATGAGGTGTACGGTGCACTGGGCGATACCGGCCTTTTTACCGAAACCACCCGCTACGATCCGCACTCGCCCTACAGCGCCAGCAAGGCTGCCAGCGACCATTTTGTACGGGCCTATGGCGATACCTACGGGATGCCCACGGTGCTGTCGAACTGCAGCAATAACTATGGGCCTTATCATTTCCCTGAAAAGCTAATCCCGCTTTTTATCAATAACATCATTCATGGCAAGCCGCTGCCGGTGTATGGCGACGGATTGTACACCCGCGACTGGCTGTATGTAAAAGACCATGCCAGTGCTATCGATCTGGTATTTCACCAGGGCCGCCAGCACGATACCTACAATATTGGCGGCTTCAATGAATGGAAGAACATAGACCTGGTAAAATTGCTGTGCCAACAGATGGATGAAAAACTGGGCCGCGAACCGGGTACGAGTGCACAACTGATTACCTACGTGAAAGACCGACCGGGCCACGACCGCCGCTATGCCATTGATGCCAGCAAAATCAACCAGGAGCTTGGCTGGTCGCCCAGCGTGACCTTTGAGCAGGGCCTGAGCGAGACAATAGACTGGTACCTGAACAATACCGACTGGCTGCAGCGTGTAACCAGCGGGGCCTACATGGCGTATTACGAAACTCAATACAAAAACAGATAATTGTTCCTCCCGGCCTGCAGCCGGATGCTATTGTATGCAAATCATCGAAACACCGTTAAAGGATTGCTGGCTTATCAAAAACAGCCTTTTTCACGACGAAAGAGGCTATTTCCTGGAGTCATTCAACCACCAAAAGTTTAGCAGTGCCACCGGCTGGCAAGGGCATTTTGTGCAGGATAACCAATCTGCCTCTACCTATGGGGTGGTACGTGGACTGCACTTTCAGCGAGGCGAACATGCGCAGGCCAAACTGGTAAGGGTGGTATATGGCAAGGTGCTGGATGTGGCAGTAGACCTGCGGCCCGACAGCCCGAGTTTTGGAAAGTCGTATTGTGTGGAGTTGAGCGACAACAACGAGCATCAGCTGTTTGTACCCCGCGGCTTTGCACATGGTTTTTCGGTATTGTCCGATCGGGCAGTGTTTTTTTATAAGTGCGATAATTATTACAACAAGCCCAGTGAAGGTGGCATTCACCCCTTCGATGCGCAACTGGCTATTGATTGGCAAATACCTCCGGGCGAGGCAGTATTGTCGGCTAAAGACAGCCAGGCTAACAGTTGGGCCGATTATGTAGCTGGTTTACAAATTCCGTCGCCGTAGGCCAGCAGGCGCTGTGCCGGCCACCAGGCAGGTAAATGCGCCAATCAGAGCCCCTTTTCTTAAGGCACTTCACACAATCAAATCTGAGATTATGAAAGGAATTATTCTCGCTGGTGGTTCAGGTACTCGTTTGCATCCCATTACCAAAGGCATCAGCAAGCAGCTCATGCCGGTGTACGATAAGCCGATGATCTATTATCCGCTGAGTGTACTGATGTTGGCGGGAATCCGGGAGATCCTGATTATCACCACCCCTGAAGATCAAAGTCAGTTTGTAAGGTTGCTGGGCGATGGCAGCCAGGTGGGCTGCCGCTTTGAATACGCCGTACAAGCCGTTCCCAACGGACTGGCACAGGCTTTTGTGATTGGTGCCAATTTTGTGGGCCACGACAAAGTGGCCCTCATTTTGGGCGATAATATCTTTTATGGCAGTGGTTTCAGCCGTTTGCTCGAAACCTTTGCCGATGTAGAAGGTGCTGCCGTTTTTGCCTATGAGGTAAGCGACCCTGAGCGGTACGGCGTGGTAGAGTTTGATGCGCAATTAAAAGCCATCAGTATCGAAGAGAAGCCACAGCAGCCCAAAAGCAACTACGCAGTGCCGGGCCTTTACTTTTACGATAATGAGGTAATCCATATTGCTGCCAACATACAGCCATCGGCCCGCGGCGAGTATGAGATAACAGATGTGAACAACGAGTATTTGAAGCGTGGACGCTTGCATGTAGGCGTGATGGACCGTGGCACCGCCTGGCTGGATACCGGCACTTTCGATAGCCTGCACGATGCCACCGAATTCGTAAGAGTAATTGAGAAGCGGCAAGGGCTGAAGATTGGTTGTATAGAAGAGGTGGCCTGGCGTAAAGGCTTTATCACTTCCGAGCACCTGCACAACCTGGGCCTCCAATTGGCAAAAAGCGGCTACGGCCAGTACCTTCAGCGCCTGAAATAGCCCTCATCGAGGTGCGAGGCATTCCCCCTACCTTAGCTGCCCTGCCGTGAACGAACATGCGCCTATGACCCCGCCCCTTCGCTTTGCCCTTCTTGGCTGCGGCCGTATCGGTCAGCGCCACGCCCATATTATGGCCAGCGTAGGTACGCTGGTGGCCGTATGCGATGTGGATGAAGACCGCTGCCGCCAATTAGCGGTGCGGTATGCGGCCATGCCTTTTGTGTGTGCACGGCAAATGATGCAGGAAATGGCTGGTGCGGTGGATGTAGCAGTAATATGCACACCCAATGGCCTGCATGCAGCCCATAGTATAGCCGCACTGCAGGCAGGCTGCCACGTGCTGTGCGAAAAGCCGATGGCGCTGACCATGGCGGATGCCCGTAGCATGATGGCCGCCGCCAGAGAGGCAGGCCGACACCTGTGGGTGGTAAAGCAAAACCGGTTTAACCCCCCTGTACAAGCAGTAAAGCAGCTGCTAAATGATGGCCGCCTGGGGCAGATATATAGCGTACAACTGAACGGATACTGGAACCGTCCCGCCGACTACTACGAAAACAATTGGAAGGGTACGCTGGAGCTGGATGGGGGAACCCTTTTTACGCAGTTCAGCCACTTTATAGATCTGCTGGTGTGGTTCTTCGGGCCGTTTGTGCCCGAGCACGCCTGCCTCCAAAACATGGGGCACCAGCATTGCATGGAGTTTGAAGATACCGGAATTGTCACCGGTAAATTTGAAAGCGGGGCATTATTGGGCATTCATTACACGGTGAATGCTTTTCGGCATAACATGGAAGGGTCGATCGTCATTTTTGGCGAAAAAGGGACCATCAAAATTGGTGGCCAGTACTTGAATGAACTAGACTATCAGTCGTTGGACGGCGAGCCTATTACGGGCTTGCCGGCAGGCAACCCGCCCAACCAATACGGCAGCTATACCGGTAGCATGAGCAATCACCCGGAGGTATATCGCAATCTGCTGATGGTACTGGCAGGCAAAGGCCAAATGATCAATACAGTGGAGGAGGCCGCGGCTACGGTGGAAGCTATTGAGCGGATCTATGCACTGGCTGGCCGCCCCCCTGCACCTGCTGTTCGATGCTCCGAGGCGGTGTCGCATTAGCCCTATATTTGCCGGGTGGCGGTTGGCTTGTCTGTATCGCCCGCCACCAACAACCATCTCACATCCGCTTCTCCTGCATGAAATTCAAAAGTTTGTTTTTGCTGCTGGTAGTCGTGAGCCTGAGTACAGGCCTGGCTGTAGCCCAAACACTGAATGCCGACAACCTGCGAAATGTAGACATCGCTGCCTTGTCCGACGACGAGATTAAGTCGTACTACAACAAGGCCAAGGCCACCGGCCTGTCGGATGAGCAGTTGTTTGCCATGGCCAGCCAGCGCGGCCTGCCGGCCGACCAACTGCAGAAGTTGAAAGACCGATTATTGCAGCTGAATGCCGGATCGAAGGGTAGTACCCGGCCTACTTTGCCCGGCACCGTGAAAGAGGATAAGCCGGAACTGCAAAAGACCGAGTCGGAAGAGGCCGCCCGGCCTGCCATGAAGCCAGTGCTTCGGGATTCTTCCATCTTCGGGTCCGAACTGTTTTCGGAAGTAAGCAGCGTATTTGAGCCCAACTACCGAATAGCCACACCCGCCAGCTACACGCTGGGCCCGGGCGATGAACTAACGGTGCAGGTATATGGCTATAGCGAGCAAACCTACCGCCTGCCCGTAAGTGCTGAAGGCAATGTGTATATACAAAATGTGGGCCCGGTGTCGGTTTTGGGGCTGAGTGTAGAAGATGCTGCCAATCGCATCAAAGCCCGCCTGGCTGCTACTATTTACAAAGCCATTAGCAGCGGGCAAACAAAGGTGCAAACTACATTGAGTAAAATAAGAACCATTGGCGTTACCGTCATTGGGCAGGCCACCAAGCCGGGTACTTATAACATCAGTTCGCTCAGCACCTTGTTCAATCTGCTTTATTTGTGTGGCGGCCCTTCGGGTAATGGCAGCTTCAGAAAGATAGAACTGGTGCGGGGCAGCCAGCGCCGTCAGATTGATCTGTACAGTTTTCTGCTACGTGGCGATCGCAAGGATAATGTACTGCTGCAAGACCAGGATGTGGTGGTGATTCCTTACTACCAAATGCGGGTAACGATAGAAGGTGAAGTGCGCCGCCCCGGCAAGTTTGAGATGCTGCCCAACGAATCGCTGGACCAGTTGATGACCTACTGCGGCGGTTTTTCTGATAGTGCCTTTCGTGGCAGTATCAAGTTGATGCGCATATCCGATACCGGCCGCTTGCTGGCCGATGTGCCGGCTGATCAGATGGGCAGTTTTTTGCCGCGTTCCGGAGATGTGGTTCGGATAGGAAAGGCCCTCAATCGGTTTAACAATCGGGTAACCGTGCGTGGTGCCGTGTACAGGCCGGGCGACTATGAACTAAAGCCCGGTATGCAGTTAAAGCAGCTCATTGATTTGGCGGGCGGCTTGCTCCCCGATGCATTTAAGGCCAGGGGCATTATTGCCAGGCTGAAAGATGATTTGACTGCGGCCAGCGTTTCGTTTGATGTAGGTAGTGTGTTGGCAGGCAAAGAGGCTATTAGCCTGGTGCGGGAAGATATTGTTACGATCAGCTCGTTGTTCGACCTGCGTGATCAGCAAGTGGTAGATGTACAAGGAGCAGTGCGTACGCCCGGCAGCCTGGCCTATCGCGAAGGTATTACGTTGCGGGATGTTATTCAGTTGTCGGGTGGTTTTGCCGAGGGCGCTGACAAAGCCAATGTAGAAATAGCCCGGCGCATGCCCGAGGTGGATGTAAATACTGATGCGTACAAGCAAAGCGAATTGATACGTGTAGACCTGTCGGCAGGGCTGGCCAGTGCCGGGGCCAACGAAGTACTGAAGCCGTTTGATCTCATTCTGATTCGGAGTCGTGGCAATTTTGAACGGCAGCGTTCGGTAGTTGTAGAGGGGCAGGTACTGAGCCCGGGGCGCTACTCGCTTGAAAATTCAAAGGAGACTATCTCACAGCTTCTGCAACGAGCCGGTGGTTTTAAAGGCAGCGCCGATTCTTCAGCGATACTCATTAAGCGGGTGGCCAACTATAGCCTCTCCGCCACAGAGCGACAACTAATCATGGAGCGTTTGTTGGATGTGAGCCGCGACAGCCTGATGCGCAATCCGGAATTGCGTGAGCAAATGTTGAAGGAAATCGATTTTTTGAGTGTTAATGTTGAAAAGATAAAAGCGAATCCTGGCGGGGCTGAGGATTTGATATT
>CANHEC010000025.1 GCA_947459455.1 Chitinophagaceae bacterium | reverse complement strand
CGTACTAACTCTCAGATTTGCAAACCGAAAATTACTTTCGAACATCAAAACTTGCACGCTGCTATTCCCGCTTTTGGCTATTGTATTTTCGAGCTGTCAAAAAACAATCAGTGTAAATCAACTTAGTTCGAAAACCGAAACCGACTTTAAGGCACACAGATTTTTCAAAGACCACCCGCCATCTGACAAAGCCATTCAGCAACTAAAGCGCAGATATGGTAATGCGGCCAACTGGGAAAGATATATCAAGAACTTCAAGCCTAAAACGTTTTATGCAGATAGCATAGCCAGACTAAGAAAGGCTGGTAGAGACAGGATTATCAAATCCAAAACCACTGACCCGCCACGAACGCTAACACGAGTTACTATTACAATTGTTCAACCCCAAATTCCCCCAGTCACTGTTTCTATCAACCTGCCTAATGGACCCAATCAACCAATTTTAGACTTGCTTGAAGGAGAGGGGATTGAATTGCCTTACTCTGCAAGGTGTGGTGTAGACGGCACAGACGCTGCAAAATTAGAAAGTGGCGAAGTAGACCAGTCAGATCAGACTTATTTAAATGATGCGCAGGTTGACGCAGGCTTCATTCTGTTGAGTGTGGCTTATCCGGCGTCAGAAACACTTGTGATAAGGACGCATCAGGAAGAAGAGTTGTACTACTTTGGAGGATATGGTTCGGGATTCAATGGCGGTGGGATAAACCATTGCACCAGTGACCTCTCGACAGCCAACTACCGCGGCTATACCTATACTCGCCAAAACTATCCATATAAAGCAGCGGGTTTGCCATGGCTTTGGTGGATTTTTCCCTGCGACAACCACATAGAGGCGGATAACATTCGCGACGAACTTTTGAACGACCGAGATCTAGAGCAAATTGAGACTGGGGTACCTTGCGGAGCATCTGCCCGGCTCGGAAACGTGTTTTTCCCTGGCACTTTCGAGCACTGGCTGATACAGGGACATTACCTCACAAACTATGCGGGAGGCATGCGTGAGTTTGGTATCCCTAATGCTGGGCCAACGTGCACCAGAAAAGGCTATGCAGACTTAGCCAATATCTTAACGAAAGAGATATTTGAAATAAAGCCGTTTAACCCAACTGGTATAGCCTGCGGTACTGCCGATATTGCAAACTATGTAGCAAAGGCTAATCTTTACTGCACTGATAAAGGTTGGTTGCCCGGAGCCATATTTCGTAAAGTCGATATTCGTGCTGGTGACAAAGTGCTTTCCGCACAACTAGCTGAACCAGGAGTGATTGTTTATTCTTGGAATCATAATGCGCCGCGAGGCCAACCTGTAGTCGTACCTAAGTCAGTTATTGACAGGCTAAAGGAGCTTTTTAAACAGGTTTTGGAAAATGACGGTGCAGATATAGAAACTGTTATTGCCAACTTCGCGGCTAATAACCCGGATGTCATGCAATATGTGAAGATTGGCATATGGGGCATAGTTGTGGTGGAAATTGCAGGTACACTTGCAGAAGATTTTGGCACCGGTGGTGCCGGCGTTTGGAACGACTGGCTGTGTTTTTCGCTAGCTTGGCGGCTTGGAAAAATAGCGCTGAAATATTAAGTCATCTTGTATGAAAAACACATTAATTGGGTCGCAATTGTTGCTTGAAACCGTTGTAAGTACATTCGAGTTTCAGACAAAAAAGAAGCTTTCCTTTTCCTTTCTGAGCTGTTTGAACGAACAGATTTCCGCCCAACTTGAGAGCCTTTTGGCTGTCAAAATTGACCATAAAAAACTAAGCCTTGGTTGCAGTTTCAATCTTGATAAAATGCAGCTCAGCTATGGCCCAATCTCCAGCTTTTACACCCTATTGTATGTAAACCACAACTGGCCGCCTTGTAAAATCAACTGGCAGTCTCGGTCCGGCAAATTGTACAAACTGGAAGATGAAATAACCGATTGTAGCGATGTAAAGTTTTGGCTGACAGATATTGACATTGTTGACATTAAGCTGATGCTGGAACCAGCCAAAAATCCACTGCCATTCAAAACGAATATGTTTCGCTTTGAGCTGGAGATACTTGATTTGGCCGTCGACCTAACTGCTCAGCTTCAAATGCAACCTGAGAAAATCAACGATGCTGAAAAGCTGATGTTGGCAATTGATGATTTCCTGGCTCTCTTCAACCATGAATCAGAAAAGCAAGATCGGGCTGAGGGAGTGATACACAATTGGAAGCGCCATATTGCCGGCGAGCACTTGGTATTTGAAATAGATTTGGGGAGCACTGATATGCGATTCTTGGCCAAGTGGCTAAAACACCTAAACCGAATGGATGCATTTACCAAAGTCACTCTTCGGTAGGTAATTTTTTTCGCAAGCCCCGATGTTTTGGCTGAATACCAAAACACTTACTACAAAGCACCACTGCATTTTCATTTAAAAAAAGCGGCCCAGGTAGTCATACCTGCGCCGCTTTCATTTTATACTTCCTGCTGTTTACACCCGAAACAACCACTCGTGTACATCGGGCACGTGGCCGTAGCGGATGGCATTGAGGCGCTCCAGTACCATGGGCGTCATGCGCAGCGAAGCAGGATCAAAATGCATCACTTCCTCTTTGTACCGCAGCTCTTTGATGGTGCTGATGGTGGCGGCGGTACCGGCACCAAATGCTTCGGTCAGCTGGCCGGCTTTGTAGGCTGTCAGCAATTCCTCAATGGCAATGGCCCGCTCTTCTACTACCACCCCTGCTTCACGCAGTACGGTGATGACGCTGTCGCGGGTAACGCCGGCCAGAATAGTACCGGCACTTAAATCGGGGGTCACCACCTTGCCATCTAACACAAAAAACACGTTCATGGTGCCTATTTCCTGCACGTAGCGGTGCTCAAACGCATCGGTCCACAGCACCTGGTCGTAGCCTTGCGCCCTGGCCTCGGCCGTGGCCAGCATGGCAGCCGCGTAGTTGCCGGCTGTTTTGGCGTAGCCCACACCGCCTTTTACTGCCCGCACATACTGCTCTTCTACATAGATGCGCATAGGGGCCGTGTAGTAAGGGCCACTGGGGCTCAAAATCACCATGAACTTATAGTTCTCCGAAGGGCGAACACCAATGGCATTATCGCTGGCAAACATGAACGGGCGGATGTACAGCGCATGGTTGGGATAATGCGGCATCCAGTCTTTATCCACTGCTATCAGCTGGCGCATGCCTTCTATAAAAATTTCCTCCGGCACCTCCGGCATTTGCATGCGGCGGGCCGAAATATTGAAGCGCCGAAAATTATCGTAAGGACGGAAAATGGCGACCTCACCGCCCGGCAGCGGATAGGCTTTAATACCCTCGAAAATGGACTGACCATAGTGCCAGGCTGCATTGGAGGGGTCTACTTCGATGGGGCCGTAAGGTTTGATCCGCACATTTTTCCACTCACCACCTTCAAAATCGGCTTCCAGCATATGGTCGGTAAATACGCGACCAAAGGGTATGTTTTCGAGCACTACACCAGGCAGTTTGCTGCTGGTGCTCCGCTCCACTTGAATATCCGGGGCTGCAATCATCATCAGGCTATTATTTTTGGCAAAGAAACAAAATGGCTGCCAACCCGCCCGTGATGGAAGACAGAAAGGAAGATTTTAAGACAATGCTGCTGCCGGCGCTGGCTGTGGCCGATATGTACCGCACCCACCTGGTGCTGCTGCCCCACGAGGTAGCACCCAGCCAGCGTGTGGCACCTGCCATGCCCGCCAAGCCGGCCGCTACTGCTCCGCCACCGCAGCAGGCGCCTGCCCCCCCGGCACCCGCTGCACCTGCGGCGCCCGAAGCAACAACTGCGCCTGCACCGGCACCGCCCCCCGCCAAACCGATGGCTGCGCCCCAACCGGCACCTACCCCAGCAGCACCTGCAGCGCTAACCTGGCTGGGCCGCTTTGAGAAACAGGTGCTGGTGATTTTACACGAGCCCAATGCCGTGCATTGCAGCGAAGAGCAACTCGGTTTTTTGACCAAAATACTGGCAGCCGTTGGCCTGGGCATGGCCGATGTAGCTATTGTGAACGCCGCTCGCCACCCACTGGCCTACCCCGCCCTGAAAGCGCAGCTGCCCGCCAGTAGTGCCATCTATTTTGGCCTCGAACCATTCAGTGTGGGCGTACCCATGCGCATTCCTTACTTCCAGGTACAGCAGTGGGATAGCTGCCAGTTTTTGTACGCCCCGGCACTGCCCGATCTGAATGGGAGCAGCCCTGCACAGGT
The DNA here is from genome assembly GCA_947459455.1 of Chitinophagaceae bacterium. Taxonomy (GTDB): domain Bacteria; phylum Bacteroidota; class Bacteroidia; order Chitinophagales; family Chitinophagaceae; genus Phnomibacter. The sequence continues at coordinate 7,604 of CANHEC010000025.1, read as the reverse complement.
AGAGCAGAAGAAACTGCTGTGGGCCGCACTGAAAAAGATGTTTGGTTAGCAAGCCTTTACAAGTTGGAGGCGCTACTTCTAACAACATACACACCAATCAAGCAGAGATTTCACTCCTTCCCTTCACGTTTTCATTCACATCATGCAACTCATTTTTGCCACCAATAATGCGCACAAAGTAGCCGAGATACAGGCGGCTATTCCGGCCGGCATCCAGGTACTGTCGCTGCGGCAGGCCGGCATAGTGCAAGAGATACCTGAGCCCCACGATACGCTGGAAGGCAACGCCAGTGAGAAATCGGGGGTGATACTGGCACTGACAGGGCAAAACTGCTTCAGCGAAGACACTGGCCTGGAAGTAGCTGCGCTGAACGGCGCCCCCGGTGTACGCAGCGCCCGCTATGCCGGCGAGCAGGCCAGCTTTGCCGACAATGTAGCGCTGCTGCTGCAGCAAATGGCACCCCACACGCAGCGGCAGGCCCGCTTTCGCACTGTGATATCGCTGCGCTGGAAGGGGCAGGAGTATTTGTTTGAAGGCATTTGCCCGGGCCATATCAGCACGGCACCCATGGGCGATGGCGGCTTTGGTTATGATCCTGTTTTTATACCCGACGGCGATACCCGCAGTTTTGCCCAAATGACCCTGGCAGAAAAGAACCAATACAGCCATCGGGCGAAAGCGGTGGCCAAATTGTTCAATTTTTTAGCTCATCAGTAATTGCTTGTTATGCCCCGCATTAAAATTCCACAGCTCCCGCATTATTGCTTTAGTGTCGACATTCCCGTTCGCATCAGCGACCTCAATTATGCCGATCATGTAGGCAACGATTCCTTTTTGTCTATCATGCACGACGCAAGGATGCTCTACCTGATGTCGCGGGGATTTACCGAAATGAATGTGGAAGGCTTTGGATTGATTATGGCTGATGCCGGTGTGGAATACAAGGCGCAATTGAAATATGGCGATGTGGTAAAAGTTGAAGTCGGCCTGGACGATTTCAGCAGCGTTGGCTTTGATGTGCACTATCGCCTTACCGTGCAGCGCAATGGCCAACCAAAGGTTGCAGCCCTGGGCAAAACTGGCATGGTATTATTCGATTTTCAGACCCAAAAGATGGCACCCATTTCTGCTGAACTGAAGGCAAGGTTGATGGGGTAATATTTTTTTACAGTGGCCCCTGCTGCAGGCCCTTTTTCAAAGCACCACTGCTAACGAATAAGCAGCACCAAGCCTTTGCGACTGATGGGGCCGCAGCGGGTGTCGGCCGAAATGCTGTAGGTATAGGTACCTGTGGGAGCCGGTTCGCCGTTGTCGTAGCGGCCATTCCAGCAGCGGCGCACATGCTGGCTGGCAAACACTACTCGGCCCCAACGATCGTAAATCTGAAACTGAAGGCGCAGGGGATTGCCCCAGTGCGCCAGGCCAAAGCAGTCATTGATGCCATCGCCATTGGGCGTGAATGCATTGGGCACCAAATACAGGTTAGCATTTACATTAAGATTCACCAGCACCCTCGCCGAATCAATAGCACTGCACCCATTGGCATCGGTACCCTTCAGGTAGTACCAGGTACTGCTGGTGGGTGCGGCCTTTACCAGCTTGCCCGTATCAATACTAAGGCTGGCGGCTGGCCACCACTGGTAGCTGCGGGCGCCTGCAGCACGCAGCTCGGCGCTGTCGGCAGCACAGCTCACATCATTTTGAACGGTTAAGCGAACGGCAGGCCGGGCAATGGTTTGAACCGTAAAGCTGTCGCGTAGCTCGCCGCATTGGTTGGGCAGCCGGGCCCAATACACGCCAGGCCTGCTTACGGTGATAGCACTATCGGTGAGGCCGGTACTCCATTGCCACAGGCGACCGGGCAACGAAGGCCGCAGTCGCAAACTGCTATCGGCACACAACACAACTTGCTGCTTGCTTACCGTATTGCCACCGGCCACCACTACAATGCTGCGGCATACCGATTGCTCGCCGGGCAAGCCCGCATCGATGGTAAGGCGAACGGTGTACACGCCGGGCGACGAGAAACTAACAGGTGGTGGTACCGGAACACTGCTGGCCGGCAGTCCGGCTCCACTACAGCCACCAAACTTGAGTCGAAATAGCGTGTCGCCGGTTTGTGCCGGCGATATCAAAAGAGCGTTGCGTGAAAAAAAGACATAGCCACCCAAATCGTCGGCAATCGGTTTCCAATGGCGCAAATTGGGCTGCAGCAATGGCAATGACCACGATTGCGAACGAATAAACCCAAGGGCTGCGGAATACATGGTGCTTCGCCACTGCGGTGCTGTGTTGGCGGCGTAGCTGATGCTCACCAGTTCATCATTGCAGCCGGGTGCGTACACCGCATTAGCAGTGCCTGCGGGCACGGTAAGCTGCGAAGCGATCGGCATGTTTTGCAGGCTTGTGCCAAACGCCAGCGGCACTACCCTTTCAAACGGCACATCATACACCAGAGCCCGCCAATTGGCATTGCTTCTAAACAGCTGGATACGCAAAGGATTGAGCAGCGCACCACCGAGATTGCCCAGTGGCGTGCTCACCGGCAAGTTGCCCAGACTGTTCCCAAAATCGAGCCGGGTAAGCTGGCCGGTGGCCGAACTATTTACCACAAAAGCCAACCAGTTGTTTCCCTCTTTTACAAAGGCCACATCCTCAGGGCCCGCAAAGCCGCCCACGCTGGTCAGGTCTTCAGCGGCAGGGGTAGTGTTGCGAATGTTTGCTCCCAGGCTAATACGCACAAACGGATAGGCGATGTTCATGCCCCGCACATTCACACCCACTACAAACAGGTACCACTGGCCATTGTCTGACACAAGGTGCAGATTGTCTTTGCCACCACTGGTGTTTACCAGTCCGCCAAAATCGCCCAGCGGAGTAATGGTCGGGGCACTGTTGGCCCAACTGCTGCCAAAATCGAGGCGGCTGATGGCCCGCGGCCCGATGCCGTGCGATACAAACGCGAAATGCTCACCATTTTGCTCGCCGAAAGCGGCCGCATGAATCCACTGCAAGGCTGGCAGGTGCAGCTTTTCCAACACCGGCGTTTGCTCCCAGGCGGGTTCACAAAAGTTCCAACGAAATGTAGTGCCTCCCACGCTGGTGTTGGTAATAGGCACTACCGTACCTGTACACACCGTATCGGGCATGGAAAAGCCAGCTATTTGCGACCATGCATTGGTAGCTACCAGCAGCCCGCAGGCCGTCCAAAGGAGTGATTTTGGTAAAATGCTCACTGCCTTCCGAAGATAAGCGGCAGTTGCCGGAAGCATTGCGCAGAACTGGTCAGGCCTCATTCCAAATACGCCAGGCGGCTTCGGCCTGGCCTACCAGCATGTCGTAGCCATTTTTTACGGTGGCGCCCTGCTGCTGGCCCTGCTGCATAAAACGGGTGGTGGCGGGGTTGTACACCAAATCGTACAGCAGGTGCTGCGCTGTCAGCGCTTTGTAGGGCAACGGCGGTTGCTCGTCTATATTAGGGTAGGTACCCAGCGGCGTGGTATTGATGATCAGTGCATGCTGGCCCACCATTTCAGGAGTCAATTGCTCGTAGGTCATGGTAGAACCCTCGTGTAGTTGGCGGCTTACTACTTCGTACGCAATGCCCAGCCGCTGCAGCACGTACAGCACTGCCCTGGAAGCGCCACCGTTTCCCAACACCAGCGCCCGCCGATGATGGGGCTGCAGCAAGGGGCGCAGGCTTTGCTCAAAACCCATCCAATCGGTGTTGAATCCGCTCAGTTGTCCGTGGCGGATGCGAATGGTATTGCAAGCCTGCAGGCTGGCAGGTAGCGCCGAGGTATCGTGCAAAAACGGCAGTACCTGCTGTTTGTAGGGAATGGTCACATTCAGGCCCGCCAAATCGGGGTATTGCTGCAGCAGTGCCGGCAGTTCCTGCACGCTGCTGATGGGAAACAATTCGTAACAGCAATCAGTGTGCCCTTCTACTTCAAACTTGTTGCTGAAGTAGTTTTTGGAAAACGAATGTGTGAGCGGAAAACCGATCAGGCCGAAGCGGCGCATCAGGCTTCTTGTTTGTCGAGGTACAGGTGAAAGGTATCGCCCCGCAGGCCTATCCGCATCGCTTCCAGCGGAATGACTTCGGTAGGCGCAATATTGCCAAGGTTCACATTGCAGCCAAGCAACTCCAGGAAGTACAGCTGCTGTGCTTTTTGCGGTGCCTCCCAAATAATGCGTTCGCCGGGTATTTGCGTCAGTATTTCCTGCACCAGGCCTTCGCGTACTTCGCCGCTGCCGCGGTAAATGCCCACATTGCCGGCTTCGCGGGCCTCGGCTATCACATAGCTGCTGCCGGCGCTTAGTTCAGCCCGCATCAGCTCTATCCATTTGTAGGGCGGTATAATGTGGGTAGCGTCTTTGCTGCCCACTTCGCTCAGCACCTTGCCATGGCGGGTCAGCTTTTCTATGTAGCCGCATTTTTCGGCATGCGGAATGGTAATGCTGCCATCACTTACTTCTATCCAGTCAATGCCGTAGTCTTTGCAAACTGCGATATAGTCATCAAATTGATTGCGGATCACAAAGGCTTCGAACAGGGTGCCACCAAAGTAAATGGGGATACCATAGCCTTTGTAGGTTTCAATTTTCTTGCGCAAATCAGGCGTTACAAACGATGTTCCGAAACCCAGCTTTACCACATCCACATGCGGATACGACACACTCATGAAGTTTTTAACCTCCTCAATGCTCAAGCCCTTATCCATTACCATGGTAATGCCATCTGTCCGCGGCTTTTGGTGCCGGTCAGGCATCTGGGATAGCGGAAAGTTCATCATACGCTTTCTGTTTTTTTTGACGGCTGCAAACGTAATGGAAAAATAAAAAGTGGGGTTATGATGTAGGTCACGCTTTGTACACACTAAAAAAGGGCCCGGTTGCCTGTCGGGCTTCCGGGCCGTGGTTTGTTTATCGAAAGTACTTAGCGTTTACCTTTTTTCTTTTTCAGGTAGTGGTTGGCCAGTTCTACCACCTTGGCTATCTGCAGCAGGCCCGGCACCATGTCTACCATTTTTTTAAACCCTTGCGGATGGGCCTGTAATCCTGTTTCCAACTGGAGCAGCGCCTCTTTGGTTTTGCCAGCGCCAAAAAGGGCTGCGCTGGCTGTGTACAAAAACAGCGGATGCCCCTTGGTAGCCTCGTAGGCCTGCAGGCTTTGTGTAAAGGCCTCTTCGTAAAAGCCACCCTGCAACAGCACTTCTATCAGTGCTTCCTGCCCACGAATGTTTTTCGGCTTCAGCTGCACCACCACCGCATAGTACTGGGCTGCCTCTTTCAATCGGTTCAACTGCACCAGGCAGTCGCCCATCAGCAGGTTGAAATCGGGCTGATTGCGATGAAGCCGCATGGCATTTTCCAGCTGCTTGATAGCCTTGTCAAACTTGCTTTCCCGATAGTAGGTCACTGCCACCTTGTAATGAATGCGGCTATCCTCCGGGCTGATATGACTGGCTTTTTTGTAGTAAAACCGGGCCTGCGCAAAGTTTTCGAGCTTGTGATAACAGTGCCCCAACGCTTCGTAAATCACATCTTCGGGGCGGGTCATCTCTACTACCTTTTCCAAACACTCGATGGCATCCTTGAAGCGCCGCAGCCGGATGTAGGCATCGGCCATATTGCGGTAGGCAATGTCCAGCTTTTCATCGATGGCTACAGCATACTGGTAAGCGTCGATGGCTTTTTCGTAAAGTTTGAGGCCCTGGAAAGCCGTAGCCAGGTTGAACCAGGCCAGTTCGTTGTAGGGGTGTTCATCTATTATCCACTGGTGCAGCTTGATGCTTTCCTCCATGCGCCCGGTAAAGTCGGCCCAAAAACAAATCTTCAGCAGGGCCTCCTCATTATTCGGATCCTCTTGCAATATCAGCTTCATGCAGTCGAACACCTTCTGAAAATCTTCATAATCGTCGTACACATCGGCCAGCTCAAACAGCAGCTCCAGCCGTTCTTCGCCTTCAAAGCGATCCAGTGATTCTTCCAATATTCGGGCAGCCTTCTCGGGTTCGTCCAGCGCCAGATAGGCATCTGTTTTCAATATGTACAGGCTGATATCAGTTTGGTCGTACAGCTCGGCGGTTTCCAGCACGGCCAGCGCTTCGGCAAATTGCTGTTCGGCGATCAAAAAATCGGCTTTGCGATACATGAGCTGGGCGGCAAACGGAAAGTGCTCTAACCCGATATTGGCCGCCTCGAGGGCTGCGGGCACATCATCCTGGTCATCGAAATAATCAATGATCCGCTCAAAGTCCTCTTCCTCAATAAAGGCGGCATGGCGCCCACTCTTGAGGTTTTGATAGGCTTTCAGCAGTTCCTGCATCTCCTCTCGTTCCCGCCGGTTCGAAAAATTTGCCATGGGTTAGTCGTTTCTTAAAGCTACCACCAATGATTGTTAGCCTATGATGCTCCGGGGCCGGTTTTATCCACTTTGTCACAACAATTTTGGATGAGCGGCGTTCTAATGTTTAACAATTCTTAAAAAAGAAGCTACTTTCGCAGCCATGAACCGCCAATACTTCACCTCCACTGCCACTAAACTAGCCGCCGCCAGCCTACTGGTAGCGCTGCTGGTGCTGCCGGTGGGTGCCGGCTATGCGGCCAAGGGTGGCGGCAAGGTGAAAAAGGGTTTTGTATTGAGATTCAGCGGTTTCGACCTCAAAACGCCGGTAGGTGGCACCTCGTTGCTCCAGCCGGGCCTGAGCTACCGTGGCAGTTTCAGCAATTTTCAGCGAAGCCCCCAACAAACCACGATCAACACGATTGTCACCTTTCAGCGAGGGAATACCACTTTCATTTATCCGTACCGGCATCAGGTGAATGTGCCCCGCTTTAAAACGCCTCAAAAGCCTGCCAACTAAAAGAGCGGGCTTTTTTAATGTGGCAAAGCGGCTTATTGCTGCGCAAACTCCAGCACTTTGTACCCCGTTTTTGGCAATTCGAATAGGCCGGCCGCTACCATGGTAGCCTGTACCGATTGGACGGTATAGCTCAGCAGTACCCCATTGCTACCCAGTTGGTACTCCATGGGCAGGCCGCCCAGGGTTTCAAAAAGCGGATCGTACCCAACGGCCAGTGGCTTCAGGTCCGGGCAATAGTACACCACTACCTCGGCACCGTCTTTCATTTTGCCCACAGCCTTCAGGCAGGTATAGCCTGCTATCTGCTTGGTGTCGGTCAGTTTGGTAAAGCTGGCGCCCAGGTAGCGCTGGTGGTATTTCTGCCAATTCCCATCTTCCAGCGGCAGCAGGTATTTCTCTGTACCATTTTGCTTCAGGATAAAGCCCTCTTTATCCTGCGCATCGTACACGGTGCTTTGGTTGCGCAGGTTGCTTTTAAAATCGAGCCGGGCCCGATAGCTTTTGATGTACAGCGTTTGCGTAGCGCCGCCAAACGCACTGGCTACTGTGGCATTCTCCGCCCCTTTCAGTATTTCTATGCGGTACTCCACTACCCCTTCGGTAAATATTTTTTGCGCCATGCCCAGCGTACTGGTCATGGTTAGCAAAATGGTAATCAGGTGCTTCATGCATGTTTTTTTTTACTGAGGCCACTTGCCGGCACACATCGGCTGCGGTGGGCTGAATAGCAGGCT
>CANHEC010000024.1 GCA_947459455.1 Chitinophagaceae bacterium | reverse complement strand
TTTATTATTGGCGATGGGGTACAGCGCAAAAGACTGCAGCAGGCATGCCATGACCTGGAAATAGATGCCTGTTATTACCCCGAAGACCCCCGGGTGGCGATGCTCACCTTTACCTCCTGGGTAACCGAGGTAGACAAAGCGATGGCCGGACTGGACATTATTGCCCTCACATCGATCAACGAGGGCACACCCGTATCGCTGATGGAGGCCCAGGCCAGTGCCAGGCCCGTCGTTACCACCCGGGCCGGGGGGATCCACGATATTTTACAACCCGGCCTTACCGGGTGGGTGGTAGAACAGGGCGATGTGGACGGATTTGCATCGGCCGTGGCGCAACTTGTTGAAAACGAGGAGCTAAGGCTAAAAGCTGGCCAACAAGGCCTGGCCTGGGCCCGGCTGCACTTTCAGAAAGAAAGGCAGGTGGCCGATCTGGTGAATTTGTACAAGTCTTTGGTCGGAAAAAATTAAACGAATTGGTAATAAATCAATTATTTCGACAATCTTTCAGACCGGGTACCTAAACCTTTCAACGGTTCTTGTGTTAAGACCACGTAGTGAGAAGGACGGGTATGGACCACAGAGCCCAATAACTATCTTTGTATTCCAATCCCATTGAACGGCTAATTATACTGCCATGGACGTGTTTACTATAAAAGATCTGGAAAACCTTTCCGGTATCAAAGCCCACACAATTCGGATTTGGGAGCAGCGGTACAGTTTTCTGAGCCCGCAGCGTACCGATACAAATATTCGGTACTACAACAACCAGGAGCTGAAAATGCTCCTGAACGTAGCCTTGCTCAACAAGTACGGTTTCAAGATTTCTCACATAGATAAGATGAACCCCGACGAAATCCGGGACAAAATCTTATCGCTGACGCAAATACAGGCGCAGCATGAGCGGATCATCAACGAGTTGATCCATCACATGGTCGACCTGGACCTCGATGCCTTTGAAGACACGCTGGACAACTACATCATGGCCCGCGGCATCGAAAAGACGATTACGCAGATCATTTTTCCATTCCTCGAAAAGATTGGAATTCTTTGGATAACGAACCATGTGAATCCTGCACAGGAGCACCTGGTTACCAATATCATCCGGCAAAAGTTGATCGTGGGTATTGAAAGCACCGGTTCGCATCTCATGTCCGATCGGGTAGTAATCCTGTTTTTGCCCGAAGGAGAACACCACGAATTGGGTTTGTTATTTACCTATTACCTGCTGAAAAGCCGTGGCGTAAAAGTGTGGTACCTTGGTGCCAACGTGCCTCTGAAAGATCTGGAATACGTAACTGCCATCAAAAAGCCGCATTACGTGTATACCCATCTGACCTCGGTGGCCCAAAACTTCAATTTCGAGCGTTTTCTTACTCAACTGGCGTTGAAAGTGCCGTCCGTACCCGCTATTGTGTCGGGCCAAATGACCCAGAACTACAAAAAGAAAGTACCGGGTAATATTCAGTTCAAAACCTCACTGGCCGAGGTAATGGAGTATATCGGCACCTTGTAGGAAAAAAATTAAGAAATTTAGTTCAAAGGCGAACGATCTGATTATCAGGCGTTTGCCTTTTTTCTTGCCCCTATCTTTCGTTTGTTTCATGTTTTAGAAAAAACATTTAAACAAAAAGTTTGGAGTTCTCAGCAATAGTCGTTTAACTTTAGCCTGCAATAATTAAACAGCCTACTCTTATGTCTACTATCGAATTCAACAAGCTGCTGCTGGATAATGCAGACTTTCTGAGGCCGTTTGCGATTACGCTTACCCGCGACCACGAAACGGCCAACGATCTGCTCCAGGAAACGATGTACCGGGCGCTGGCTAACCAGGAAAAGTACCATGTAGGTACCAACATTAAGGCGTGGCTGTACACCATCATGCGGAATATTTTCATCAACAATTATCGCCGCAAAGCCAAGCAGAACACCATTTTCGATAGTACACCCAATGAGTTCTTGCTGAACTACAACCAGAGTGTTGTAGCCAATCCGGCCGAAGGAAACATCAAGCTGAAAGAGATCCACGCTGCCATCGAAGGTTTGCCCGAAATCTTCAAAAAGCCCTTCCTTTTGTACTTCGACGGATACAAGTACCACGAAATAGCCGATATGCTGGAGGAGCCGCTGGGCACCATCAAAAGCCGTATCCACTTTGCCCGCAAATTGTTGAAGGCTCATATCGACCGGCATTGACAGATCAAAAAATCAACTAATTTCCACGTCCCGTTAAACAAAAAGTTGCGGGACTTTTTTATTCTCAAAAGTCAAAGCATTGAACAAAAGCGCAGTAGTTATAGGGAGTGGATTTGCAGGAATGGCAGCTGCCAGTTTTTTGGCAAAAAGCGGCTGGCAGGTAACGGTAGTAGAAAAACATAGCATGCCAGGCGGCAGGGCCCGGCGCCTGCAGGCCGATGGCTTCACCTTCGATATGGGCCCCAGCTGGTATTGGATGCCCGATGTGTTCGATCGGTATTTTGCCTGCTTTGGCAAAAAGGTGGCCGACTATTACGAGCTCATTCGGCTGGATCCTTCCTATCGCATTTACTGGCCCGACGACCATTGGGACATGCCCGCCAACTACGATGAACTGGCCGCTATGCTGGAACAAATAGAGCCAGGGGCCCGCCAGGCGCTGAACAAAGTGATGGAGGAGGCTGCCTACAAGTACCAGGTAGGTATCAACAACCTGGTGTTTAAGCCTGGTCAGCACCTTGGTGAGTTTATAGACCGCGATCTGCTGAAAGGCGTGTTTCGCCTCGATGTGTTTACCTCTATCAAAAAACACTTTGGCAAGCACTTTAAGCATCCCAAAATCCGCCAGTTGCTGGAGTTTCCTGCGCTGTTTTTGGGCGCCCTGCCCGAGGATACCCCGGCATTGTACAGCCTCATGAACTATGCTGATATCAAAGGCGGTACCTGGTTTCCCAAAGGGGGGATGTACCAGATAGCTGCCGGTATGCATCGGCTGGCCGAAGAATTGGGCGTTCGCTTTCTGTTTGATCACGATGTGCAACAGATTATACTGGAGGGCAACACCGCCCGGGCCGTGCAGGCAAAAAATGCAAAGGGCGACCTGGTGGCATTGACGGCCGATGTAGTGGTGAGCGGGGCCGACTACCACTTTACAGAAACCAATTTGCTGCCGCCATCGGCCCAAAGCTATTCGGCCCGCTATTGGGATACGCGGGTAATGGCGCCTTCCTGCTTGCTTTACTACGTGGGGCTCAATCAGAAGATTCCCGGCCTCAAGCACCATTCTTTGTTCTTTGACCTGCCTTTTGAGCCGCATGCCCACGAAATTTATAGCCAACCCGCCTGGCCAAAGGAGCCACTCTTTTATGTAAGTGCTACTTCGGTAAGCGACGATACACAGGCGCCTGCCGGTTGCGAAAACCTTTTCTTTTTGATTCCCGTAGCTTCTGGACTGAAAGGAGATACCGAAGCGCTTCGCCAGCAATACTTCAACCAGATAGCCGATCGCTTCGACCGCCGACTTGGCACCAGCATCCGCGACAGCATTGTATACTACCGCTCTTTCGCCATTGAGGATTTCAAAACAGATTACAATGCGCTGAAAGGAAATGCATACGGGCTGGCCAACACCCTGATGCAAACCGCCATTTTAAAACCCTCTGCTTGTAGCAAGAAAGTCCGTAATTTGTTTTATACCGGGCAGCTGACAGTGCCCGGGCCTGGGGTACCACCCAGCCTGATTAGCGGCGAAGTGGCAGCCAGTCTGGTAAACCGATTTTTTTGACAAAACTTCAAACCGAAAATATTTTTTGTTGTTTAGCATTGCAGCGTATACCAACGCTTGCGAGGTTCAACTAAATTCATTCGCCCTGCTATGATGCACCTTTTTCACCAGGTCAGCCAGCTTTGCAGCAAGGTTACAACCGAGCAGTACAGCACCTCGTTTAGCAGTGCTATTCGTTTGCTGCACAGCGACCTTCGCCAGCCTATTCACAATATCTACGGCTTTGTGCGCTTTGCAGACGAAATTGTAGACACCTTTCATGATTATGACAAGGCGCTGCTGCTGCCCGAGTTCAAGGCCGATACTTATGCGGCTATTCAGCGCGGCATTAGTCTCAATCCTATCCTCCACAGCTTTCAACTCACGGTCAACCAGTTCCAAATTGATCACGACCTGATCGAGGCTTTTTTCAAAAGCATGGAAATGGACCTGAGCAATAAGCAGTACGATGCCGATGGCTACAACGAATACATCTACGGCAGCGCCGAAGTAGTAGGCCTCATGTGCCTGCAGGTGTTTTGCGAAGGCGACAAAAAATTGTACGAAGAACTGCGCATGCCTGCACGAAGCCTGGGAGCCGCTTTCCAAAAAGTGAATTTCCTGCGTGACCTGAAGGCTGATTTCGAAGGCATGGAGAGGGTGTACTTCCCCGGCTGCGATTTCCGCAACTTTACCGAATACGAAAAGCGCCAGATTGAAGAAGACATCGCTACTGATTTCCGCCTGGCCTACGAAGGTATTTTGAAGCTACCGCTGAAAGCCAGGTTTGGCGTATACGTGGCCTACAAGTACTACCTGTCGCTCTTCAAAAAAATAAAACGCCTGCAGCCGCAACGCATTTTGGAAGAACGCATCCGCATACCCAACTACGGCAAAGCATTTATTGTAGCCAAAGCCGGGGTGCGCAGCCAGTTGAACATTCTCTGATTGACATCGATTTAGCATCCTCACAACCAATCAGCCCGCAAGGGCTGCTTTTATTTGCAGCATGACAGCACCCAGCAACCACGTAGTACTGGTAAATGAACACGATGAGCCACAGGGCACCATGGAAAAAATGGAAGCCCACCGGTCACCGCATCTGCACCGGGCGTTCAGCGTTTTTTTGTTTGATGATAAGCAGCGCATGCTGCTGCAGCAGCGTGCCCATAGCAAGTACCACAGCGGCGGCCTGTGGACCAATACCTGCTGCAGCCATCCCTACCCGGGCGAGGCAGTAGATGTAGCAGCGGCCCGCCGCCTGCAGGAAGAAATGGGTATTGAAGCCAGCATCAGCAAAGCGTTCGACTTTGTATACAAAGCCGATTTTGACAACGGCCTGTATGAGCACGAATTTGACCACGTGTTTGTAGGTACCTACAATGGCGAGGTACAGCCCGACCCCAATGAGGTGGCTGCTTACTGCTACAAATCGTTGGCCGAAATAAATGCCGATATGGAACTGTCGGCCGACAAATACACTGCCTGGTTCAAAATAGCGCTGCCCTTGCTGGAAGCCCATTTGCAACAAGCATCGTCGGCAGCCGCATGGGCGGTGTAGCAGCCGGCCTGCGTTCGCGGAATGCTTGTTCTTATTTTTAGCACATGAATGATAAGCGCAGGGCAATAGTAATAGGAGCGGGAGTAGCCGGTCTGGCCACATCGGTGCGGCTGGCCAGCCAGGGTTGGCAGGTGCAGTTGTTTGAGCAAAACGACTATCCCGGTGGCAAGCTCAGCTGGTTTCAACAAGATGGTTTTTCATTCGACGCCGGCCCCTCGCTGTTTACACAGCCCCAGTTGCTGGAGCAGTTGTTTGCCGATGCCGGCGAGCCCATCAGCAATTACTTCGAGTATCGCCGTGCCAGCGAATCATGCCGCTATTTTTTCGACAATGGCAAGCGCCTCACGGCATGGGCCGATGTGCAGGCGCTGGCACAAGCCATGGAGGTACAACTGGGTGAGCCGGCTCAAAACGTATTGCGCTACCTGCAGTCATCGGGGCGCACTTACCAGCATGTGGGCCAGTTGTTTTTGCAGCAGTCGCTGCATCGGCTGCGCCAGTTTCCATGGGCCAAAGTAGCACCTGCCTTGCGCCACAGCAGGCCTTCGTTGCTGTTTGGCAGCCTGCATGGCTACAATAAGCGCCATTTCAAAACGCCCGAAGCGGTGCAGATATTCGACCGCTATGCCACCTACAATGGCAGCAACCCCTACAAGGCGCCCGGCATGTTGTCGCTCATTCCGCACCTCGAAATGAATGAGGGCACCTACTACCCGCGGGGTGGCATGATCAGCATTACCCAGGCACTGCACCAGTTGGCACTTGCCAAGGGCGTGCAGTTTCATTTTAGCACGCCGGTTGATCGTATCATCGAAAATGGCGGGCAGGTAAGCGGTGTAGCGGTAGGTGGGCAAAACCTGCCGGCCGAAGTAGTGGTGAGCAATTGCGACGCCTACTTTACCTACCATCGCCTGCTGCAAAGCCCCTACGAAGCCAAGCGCCTGCTGCGCCAGGAGCGTAGTAGCAGTGCACTTATTTTCTACTGGGGCATTGGGCAGCAGTTTCACGATCTTGGTTTACACAACATCTTTTTCAGCCAGCAGTATGCCCGCGAATTTGAGCACCTGTTCCGGCACAAAAACTTCTTTCCCGATCCTACGGTCTACGTCAACATTACCTCGAAAATGGAGGAGGGCCAGGCACCTGCCGGTATGGAAAACTGGTTTGTGATGGTAAATGCGCCCGCCCACCACGGGCAGCCCTGGCAGCAGTGGATACCGCAGGTGCGCCAGCGGGTCATCGATAAACTGAGCAAGGCGCTGGGCGCCGATATAGCATCCCTCATTCGCACCGAGGCCATCCTCGATCCGCCCACCATCGAGCAGCGCACCGCCTCATTTCAAGGTAGCCTATACGGCACCAGTAGCAATAGCCGGCTGGCCGCTTTTCTTCGCCACCCCAATACAGCCCGGCGCCGCCAGGGCCTGTACCTGGTAGGTGGCAGCGTGCACCCCGGCGGTGGTATTCCGTTGTGTATGCAAAGTGCCGCCATCACGGCCAATCTCATTGCTCAAGATTACAAGCAGGAGGGCCATGCAGTCTAGTTTGCCACCGGTGGCCGGCGGGCGGCTTACCCAGCAGCAGCGGCAGCAGTGGGCCCTTTATATCGCCCTGGCGTTTCATGTGTCAGGCTTCATCGCCATTGGCATTTTCAAGGCCCCGTTGTTTGTGCAGCTCACCCCGCTCAATTTGCTGGTGTGCCTGGCGCTGATTGTGTGGACACAAGCCGAGTACAACAGCCGGTTTTGGCTCTTCGCTGTGCTGGCCTTCGCTATCGGGTACGGGGCCGAGTATGTGGGCGTCACCCGCGGCTGGCTCTTTGGTAGCTACCAATATGGCACTGTCATGGGGTCGGGCCTGCATGGGGTGCCCTGGCTCATTGGGGTGCAGTGGCTGGTCACCATGTATTGCATTGGCATGGCCATGCACCTGCTGCAGCAGCGCCTGCTGCGCAATCCTGAGGGCCGTATTCACCGCCTGCCCCGCTGGTGGAAGGCCGCCTCGCTGGTGCTGGATGGTGCCATGCTGGCCGTGGTGTTCGATTGGGTGCTGGAGCCCGTGGCCATTTGGCTCGGCTATTGGCAATGGAAAGATGGCGAGATCCCGTTTTTCAACTACCTCAGCTGGTACCTCGTCAGTGCGGTAGTGTTGTTTTGCTTTCACCGCCTTCGCTTTGCCAAGCACAACATCTTCGCGGTACATTTGTTACTCATCCAGTTCATGTTCTTCCTGCTGCTGCGCACCGTGCTGGTAATGGGAGGCGGTTAATAAATTGAATCGTTGATTGGTTGATGGATGTATTGGTAGACTCGTGAACACTGGAACTTTTAAAATGCTCAAGGCAGAAAGCTTAAAGCTGAAAGCAAAAGGCCAACAGCGGAACCTGAAGCGGCCAGCAACCTTTGAACACTGGAACTCGTGAACTTTGGAACTTGTGAACACTGGAACTTTCAAACTCGTGAACTCGTAAACTATACCAAATGCATTGGTCTCTCTGGATACTCATCACCCTCGGCACTTTCGGCCTCATGGAAGCCATCACCTGGGCTACGCACAAGTATGTGATGCATGGCTTTTTGTGGTACCTGCACGAAGACCACCACAATCCCCGCGGCCACGCTTTCGAAAAAAATGATGCCTTCTTTCTCATTTTCGCCATCCCCAGCTGGCTTTGCATCATGCTCGGCCTGCAAAATGGCGTGTATTGGGCCGCTACCATCGGCTTCGGCATCGCCATGTACGGCCTCGCTTATTTCCTCGTACACGATGTCATCATTCACCAGCGCTTCAAGTGGTTTACCCGCAGCAACAATACCTACGTACGCACCATCCGCTGGGCGCACAAAATGCACCACAAGCACATCGGCAAAGAGCACGGCGAAAGCTTCGGCATGCTGTACGTGGCCAAAACCTATTGGGACAAAGTGCGGGCCGATAAACGACGCCAGCAGCAAGCCGCCTGATAGGGATTATTTTTTTGGGCACCAGCACCTGTACTAAACCCAGCATCGTTGTGTCACTCACTTCAGCTCCCGGATACATGGCCCAGCAGTACGACTACATCATCCTGGGGGCTGGCGCAGCGGGCCTGTCGCTGGCCGTACGCCTCGCCAATGATCCGTGGTTTGCTTCCAAGCGCATCCTCCTGATTGATAGGGAGCCCAAAACCCGCAACGACCGCACCTGGTGTGTGTGGGAACGTGGCGCCGGCTACTTTGAGGAACTGGTGCACCACCGCTGGCAGCAGCTGCACGTGCGGCACTACGAGGGCCAGCTGCCGCTGCAGCTCAAGGGCTACGAGTACAAGCTTATTCGTGGCATCGATTTTTACAAACACGCATTTGCCACACTGGCACAAGCCCCGCACATACAAGTGCTGTACGATGCTGTGCAGCAGGTAGAAGCCGCTACCGGACTGGTGCATTGCGCCAATGGCAGCTACCAGGCCACGCATATTTTTTCATCGGTGCTGCTGCAAGAGCCGGCTATGCAGCCCGCCGATTTGTACCTGCTGCAGCACTTTCGTGGCTGGTGGGTCGAAACAGATACCGATTGCTTTGATCCGGCCGCCGCCGACCTCATGAATTTTCGCACCAGCCAGCAGCATGGCTGTGCATTTGTATACGTACTGCCGGTCAGCAAGCGCCGGGCACTTATTGAGTATACCCTGTTTACCGAAGACACCCTCACCGATGAGCAATACGACGAGGGCCTCCGCCATTTCATGACCCACGAAATGCAGCTGTCGCAGTACCGCATTACCGAGGTTGAAAATGGCATCATCCCCATGACCAATCTGCGCTTTCCCGCCAGCGATGGGCGCATCGTTTTCATCGGCACTGCCGGTGGCCAAACCAAGGCCTCTACCGGCTACACGTTTCAATACATTCAGAAGCACAGCCAGGCTTTGCTGCAGTGGCTCAAGCAGCCGGGTACTCCGCTGCCGCAGCCTGCCGCCCGGTTCCGCTTTTACGATACCGTGCTGCTGCGGGTACTGCACGAGCGGCGCCTGCCCGGCGCCGATGTGTTCTTCCGGCTGTTTCAAAATAACCCCGCCGACCGGGTATTCCGCTTTCTCGATAACGAGAGCAACTTTTGGGAAGAACTGCTGCTGATGAACAGCACACCCAAAAGCATTTTTGTGCCGGCGGCACTTGCCAGCCTTCGTGGTTAAGCTGAGTGTTGCTCTCGCCGCCGCTGCTTTACATTCGTGGCCTATGCGTCGTGTTTCTCTACTACGCACTGGCGCCAGTGTTCCGCCTCCGGCGGGCCACTGGTGCCGGCTTGGTTCCCGCGGACTGTGTCCGCCTTCACGCCACTTTCATCAAGGTAAGCCCATGCTTTCGTCGACAGGAAAGACGATAGCGATGGGCAACATGTTATTGGTCGTCTTGTATAGAAGCCTCTCACGACACCAAAGCAAGAATGCGCTGCTATGAAGCAGGAATCATGTGCTAGCCAAAACAGTCCGGAGAAAGCGGACTTGCCTCTCTTTATCGGTTACTTTTTTGCTAGTATTAACGAGTGCGATTTGCTGCGGAAAACTGAGTTTAAGAAACGGTGCCTATCGTTGGAGGTGTTGACCAACTAGCAAGACTCCTATAGAAAAAACCGCTGTGCTACCTTTATTGCCGCATATAAGAGACGAATTGCTATGGTAGACAGAAATATACCTACCCAAAAGAAGGTGAATATGTTTATCAAATCAGATTTCAATAAAGTAACGTATTGAATTAGCTTAATAGATAATGGCCCCAGGATGCCTACTAGAATCAAGATTGCGATAATAATTGAAAGAATTCTCACGGCCATAGAATCCCGAAAATCATACATTAAAACCTTTGAGAGGTACTCAACGTACGAAGGGAATAATGCTATGTAGACACCCATTAGCAGGACAAAGGCACATACGCCTAAAAGCCATAAAAGTGTTTCAAAAAGACTCTTTGAAAGGAAAAGGTATTTGTTTAGCAAAAAAGCTAGGGTGGCAAAAATAAATGCGATTAAAACGGCCATTGGGACACAGCCGATAGCTTTAATTTTGGTTTTCATCCTCCAAATAGACCTGTCCTAAAAATCCTTCTATGGTGTTGCTGAAGTCAGCAAACGAACTTCGAATTCATCGGGTTGAAAATTGTGTATAAATCTCATTTTCAATTGGAGCTCGACAAATTTTTTAATTTCATTTTCTGATTCGAAGAAATTCTTCCAAACAGAAACCGGTATGTCCTCCCGACTTAATCTAATCACTAGGTTTTCGACAAATTCTGATTTCGAGACGTGAGGGCTGGAATCGAAAAAATAAATTCCTTCAACATAGCCAATGTCTTTATGCTCAAAATTGAAAGGGACAGGAGTTTCCGACATATTCTTTGACAATTTAAAGTCCGTTGTAGTGAAGATACATTCGTGAATTGATTTCCGATCTTTTTGAGAATGGAATGCGATCCAGTCTCTCAAGACTTTCTTCTCTTATGCTGGCTATATCCTAGTGGGCACGATCGAAGTCACGAAGCTTCGGTCAAAGGCAGCCTGTTTCACCGCCTGCAGCAGCCAGCACTGCAAAAAGCTTGTGCCTGCTGCATCGTGGTTTGTACAAGTAAGCGAGACTGGGCACTCCCAGACATTTTTCTGCACACTTGGTGCTTGCAAGCTTCCGCAAATAGGCTGGCTACTTCTCTCGCCGCCGCTGCTTTACATTCGTGGCCTATGCGTCGTGTTTACCTACTAGTTGCTGCTGTGGTAGCCGTGGTGAGTGCCAGTATTGCTCAGCCCTTGCTGCCGTATAAAAATGCCAACCTACCCGTTGCCCAGCGGGTAGAAGACCTGCTGAGCCGCATGACGGTGGAGGAAAAGTTTTGGCAATGCTTCATGATACCTGGCGAGGTAAAGCCCGGTGAAGAAGACAAATACCAACGTGGCATTTTTGGTCTGCAGGTAAGCGCCAGCAGCCAGCAGGCGGGGGCAGCGGCGCAGTTGCTGCAGTACAATGCATCGGAAGATGCCGTGGCGCTGGCCGAAAAAATCAATCGGCTGCAGCGCTTTTTTGTGGAGCGTACCCGCCTCGGTATTCCCATCATTGCGTTTGATGAAGCGCTGCACGGCCTGGTGCGTGGTGGCGCTACTGCTTTCCCCCAGGCCATTGGCCTGGCCGCTACGTTCGATACCGCCCTCATGGCACAGGTAGCGGGGGCCATAGCCGCCGAAACCCGGGCCCGGGGCATCCGGCAGATCCTGTCGCCGGTCATCAACCTGGCCAACGATGTGCGGTGGGGCCGCACCGAAGAAACCTATGGCGAAGACCCCTGGCTGAGCGCCAGCATGGGTGTGGCCTACATGGGGGCACTGGAGCGTAGCGGGATTGTAGCCACCCCCAAGCATTTTGTGGCCAATGTGGGCGAGGGCGGCCGCGATAGCTACCCCATTGGCTGGAGCGAATGGTACCTGCGCCAAAGCCACCTGCTGCCATTTGAGTGGGCCCTCAAAAAAGCCGGCAGCCGCAGTATTATGACGGCCTACAACAGTGTAAACGGGCAGGCGGCCACGGCCCATCCCTGGC
>CANHEC010000023.1 GCA_947459455.1 Chitinophagaceae bacterium | reverse complement strand
AGCAGCACAGCAGGCCGATGTGATAGTAGCAGCCGTGGGCGAAAGCGCCGAAATGAGCGGAGAAAGCAGCAGCATGACCGAGCTGGGACTGCGCCCGGCACAAAAAGAATTGTTGCAAGCGCTGAAAGCAACCGGCAAGCCCCTGGTAATTGTATTGTTTGCTGGTCGCAGTATGACCATTGCCGAAGAAGCCAAAGCTTATCCGGCTATTCTCAATGTATGGTTTCCGGGCAGCGAGGCGGGCTACGCTATTGCCGACGCTCTGTTTGGCGATGTAAATCCCAGTGGCAAGCTGAGCACCACCTGGCCGCAAAATGTAGGGCAGGTACCACTGTTCTATAATCACAAAAGCACCGGTCGACCGTTACCCGAAGGCCAGTGGTTTCAAAAGTTTCGCACCAACTATCTCGATGTTAATAACGATCCGCTGTTTCCATTTGGCTATGGCCTCAGCTATACCAGCTTTGCCTACAGTGCACCAGTAGCCAGCGCCACCAAGCTGAAAGGCAACCAAACCCTGACCGTAAGTGTGAATGTGAGCAACACTGGCAAGTACGCTGGTAAGGAGGTGGTGCAGCTGTACATCCGCGATGTGGTGGGCAGCACTACCCGGCCCGTGAAAGAGCTGAAAGGATTTGAGAAAATAGAACTGCAGCCAGGCGAAACCAAAACCGTGAAGTTTCAGATCACGCCGGAAGACCTCAAGTTTTACAACTACGATTTAAAACACGATTGGGAGGCGGGTGATTTTGAGATCATGGTTGGTGGCAATAGCCGCGACGTGCAGAAGTTAACCGTGAACTGGCAGAAGTAAGCGGCGGGAAAACCGCTGAAAAATTTGGGCTACAGATTCACAGATTACAGCAGATGTGATGTCTAATCTGTGTATCTGCGGCCGAAAAAATCTTGGCCACAGATTCGCAGATAATAGGAGATGTGATGTCTAATCTTTGCATCTGTGGCTGAAGAAATCTTGGGCCACAGATTCACGGATTATTGCGGATGAAAAAAAATTAGTCTTTGCATCTGCAGCCGGAAAATATCGCCACAGATTCGCAGATTACAGCAGATGTGATTTCTAATCTGTGCATCTGTGGCTGAAAAGATCTTGGCCACAGATTCGCAGATTACAGTAGATGTGATTTCTAATCCGTGCATCTGCGGCTGCTAGTCATGGTGGCATTATCTCTTTAAAGAAACCTGATTTGAGCATGCGCATTTTCCTAAGGTTGCTGCTGGCCACCGCCTGTTTGCCGGCCGCCGCACAAACCAAAACTGCTGCACAGCGGGCCGACTCAGTGTTGAAGCTGATGACCCTGGCCGAAAAAGTGGGGCAGCTGCACCAGCTCAGCAGCGATTTTGCCACCGGGCCTATACAGCCACAGGGCGATCGGCAAGCCGCCATCCGCAGGGGAGAGCTGGGCAGTATGCTCAACCTGATGGGGGCGGCCCGTACCCGCCAGTTGCAAGAGATTGCCATGCAGTCGCGGCTCAAAATCCCGTTGCTGTTTGGGCAAGATGTGCTCCATGGTTATCGCACCACTTTTCCCATTCCGCTGGCCGAAGCAGCCAGTTGGGACCTGCCGGCCATCGAGCAATCTGCCCGTATAGCCGCCACCGAAGCCGCTGCCGCTGGCATCCACTGGACCTTTGCGCCCATGGTCGATATCAGCCGCGACCCCCGCTGGGGCCGGGTGATGGAAGGCGCCGGCGAAGACAGCTACCTCGGTTCGCTCATTGCAGCCGCCCGGGTACGGGGCTTTCAGGGCCGCGGCTTTGGCCATACCGATGCCGTGCTGGCCTGCGCCAAGCACTTTGCTGCCTACGGGGCAGCCATTGGTGGCCGCGATTACAACAGCGTAGACATGAGCCCCCGTATGCTGTGGGAAACCTACCTGCCGCCGTTCAAAGCAGCCCTCGATGCAGGTGCCGCTACGTTTATGAACAGCTTCAACGACCTGAACGGCATCCCCGCCACCGGCAGCGCCTGGCTGCAGCAGGATATTTTGAAAAAGCAGTGGGGATTCAAAGGATTTGTAGTGAGCGACTGGGGCAGCCTGAGCGAAATGATCAACCATGGCTACAGCCGCGACCTGCGCCAGGCCTCGGAGCAGGCCATACTGGCCGGTAACGACATGGACATGGAAAGCAGTGGCTATGCCCAGCACCTGGCGGCATTGGTACAGGCAGGTCGTGTGCCTATCAGCCGTGTGGATGATGCCGTGCGGCGCATCCTCATCAAAAAGTTTGAACTGGGATTGTTCGACGATCCATTCCGATTTTCAAATGAGCAGCGGGAAAAAGACTATTACAACCACGCCGGTCACCAGGCCGCTGCCCGCAGCATAGCGGCCAAAAGCATTGTATTGCTCAAAAATGATACAGTGTCCGGCCGCCCGGTACTGCCATTGCAGCGTCAGCAGCGCATAGCACTCATTGGCCCGCTGGTCAAATCGCAAAAAGACAACCTCGGCTTCTGGTCCTTCGATTTTGAAGACGATAGCAGCCGCCTCGTATCGCTGTACCAGGGCATGCATGCCCGGGTGGGGGCTGCCCAACTGCGCTATGCAAAAGGCTGCGAGCTGACCGGCACCGATACCAGCGGCTTTGCCGAGGCGGTAGCTGCCGCTGTGGATGCCGATGTAGTGGTGATGCAGGTAGGCGAGGGCCGCGACTGGAGCGGCGAGGCCAAAAGCAAAGCCGATATCAAGCTACCCGCAGTACAAGCAGCCCTCATCAAAGCTATCTTCCGCACTGGCAGGCCGGTGGTACTGCTCATCAGCGCCGGTCGCCCCCTCATTTTCCATGAAGTAGCCAGCGAAGTACCCGCCATTGCCTACACCTGGTGGCTGGGCATGCAGGCCGGTCACGCCATGGCCGATGTATTGTTTGGCGACTACAACCCCGCCGGCAAACTGCCCATGAGTTTTCCGCGTACCGAGGGCCAGATACCCATTTACTACAACCACTACAATACCGGCCGCCCTGCGCAAAACGATGACCAGCGCTTTTATGTATCGGCCTACAACGATTTGCCCAATAGTCCGCAGTATCCTTTTGGCTATGGGCTATCCTACAGCCGTTTTGTGTACGGCCAGCCGATAGCATCTGTGCTGCAGCCAAAAGGGGCCACTACCATCACACTGTCGGTACCGGTGAGCAACCAAAGCGGTACCGCCGGCGAAGAAGTGGTACAGCTCTACATCCGCGACCTCGTGGGCAGCGTCGTTCGTCCGGTGAAAGAGTTGAAAGGCTTTCAGAAGCTGATGCTGCAGCCGGGCGAAACAAAGGCCGTGCAGTTTCGCATCGGCACCGCCGATTTGCGCTTTTACAATGCACAGCTGCAGCACGTATGGGAGCCCGGCGAGTTCGACCTGATGGTAGGCCCCAATAGTCGCGACGTGCAAACGGTGCGGATCAACTGGCAGCGCTGACAACAGGCAGCAGTAGCAGGTAGAGCGTTTTTGCATTCATGGTCTGGGCGTGGTACTTACTTTTTTTTGGGGCTTCACCACCTGTACTGCTATGAAGCTGCAGTGGCGATGGCACCGTTCGGCAGTATGCCTTTATTGAGGAGGGTGTCAATGCACTACTTCGGTCCCATGGCCATTTATACCCCAATCATAGCTAAAGCCACTGCATTATTTTTCAAGACGCCAGGTGTATTTAGTACGGGGTGGAAATGCTCTCAGCCGATGAGCGGTAGTTGTACCCCGTCGGCATAATAAATTTAAAATTTGCAGTCTGCTGCATCAAGACACTCATATCTTCCGGGGTAAAGGCCTACTTTCAGATAGGGTTAAATTGGTAACAACCATGGAAACAAAAAAAAATGAGCCTGGCTGCTGTAGCCGGCAAACTCAGCCGGGCTGAGATGAAAAATGTGATAGCGGGGAACGGTAATTTGTCGTCCCTTTCTTGTAATGCCGCTTGTATTGAAGACAGCGATTGCAATGCAGGCAAGAAGTGCAAAGAAAAGCCCTGTGTGGAAGATCCCAATCAGACAACGAACTATTGCGTAGCAGACTAACCCTACAGAGGTGTCCGTTGAAGTAGTAATAGCGGCGCCTGCCGCTGTTGCTACTTTGACCTTAAGTTCAAAGCCGAAGACTCATGATTCGATATTCACTTGCCTCCATCCTTTTCTTAACGGGATCTGTGCTTTTTGCAACTCCGGTAAAGATTCAGTCCGATAGTGCGGCTTGGAAGAAACTCAGATCCGATAGCGCATTTATTGCCGATAGTATTCATCTGCCAAAGGCAGCGAAGTTGCTGGCGTTTCATTGGTCTAGTTTGCCGCTTGATTTTGTGAGAGCTCAATTGAGCCGTATGCCAGATTCTATACTCGCCTCTAAGTATGGGCAGGAGATTGTGGAAGGCTTGAAAGATGAGGCGGAATTGGAGGTAGGCAGTCGTTTCCCACAGTTAACAGTTATCACTTCAAAGGGAGATTGCGTTTCTCTCTACAAAATCCTGCCTCGGTCGTCATTGATACTGGTGGATTTTTGGGCAAGCTGGTGTTTTCCATGCAGGTCTAATTCGCCGGATCTTAAGGCGCTGGTAAAGCGATTCGAGCCAGAGGACCTTGCAATTGTTTCCATATCAATGGATACCGATAGTGTGAAATGGTGGCAGGCTGTGCTTGAAGATGAACTAGGCCATTGGACGCATGTAAGAGAGCTGTCGAAAGGAATGGTGAGCCAGCTTACGGGAGTCAATTTCATACCGAGGTATATACTCATTGATAAAGATGGAAGAGTACTTGGCAAGTTTAACGGTCGATGGAAAGGACTGTATGATTTAGAAAAGTTGATTAAAGAGGAGTTAGTGTCGAAATGATGAGTCGCGGGGAGAGGCGTTCACGGTCAATTGAAACGACTCAACTTTCGATCACTTTACAAAAAGGAAGGCTGTTGTTGCTAAGATCGGGTGCCTGGGAGTAATGATGCTTATGAATTGATTGAAGAATCATTTGGAGCTAAGGCGGTTGTCTCACTTGAAACAGGGCGCAAATGCAGAGCTTGTACCTGATAATCTTTGACCGTCGCCTCGGCGGCCATAACAGCCATGGAGCAGTGGAGCAAGGCCAACGATATATGCTATACGCCAACGCTTTTCTTCAATGGGCATGAGCTGCCAGCAGAGTATGACCTTGAAGACTTAACCTATTTTCTGCAGGAGTAGTGCCCTGTGGAAAAAAGCCCGGGAAGCACTCTATTGTTGTGCACAGCAATAGCCCGGCGGCCCGGCACCCCGTATGGCCCAAAACTACCGGGGCAAACAACTATTTTTAAAACCGTTTAAATTGGTAACAACCATGGAAACAAAAAAAATGAGCCTGGCTACTGTAGCAGGCAAACTCAGCCGGGCTGAGATGAAGAATGTGATGGCGGGTAATGACTCATCGCTGGAGCCAGGTAATGGCGACACGGCAAGTTGTAATGTTTATTGTGACCAAGGATACGCTTGCAAAGGCGCTTGTAGCTCTTGCGAAAGTGGCCCGGGCCTTGGGGATAGGAAAATGTGCGTTAGGCCGTAAAGGGTTTTAGTGGCGGCTGGTCCATCAGGTGCTAGCCGCCCTTTCTCGATACTAAAAGGCAATATTGGAAGTCTCAGTATTCTTCTCACTTACACTACTCAGTATTTTATAAATGCAACTAGCTCTCAACCTAAATTACCTCATCAGCCGCTTAAGAAGCATCTTATTTTTTCACTGGCGATACATGCATAAGCGGGTAGCTACTGCTGCAATAGTCTTAACTCTCCTCGTGTTTAGTAGCGGGTCTATTGCACAAGTAGGTGTCAATCTATTTGACCTGCAGGTTACTATTCTTGATGATGGAATAGACTCCGTGAGGTTTTCGTATTCCAATGCCATGGGGGAGTATAAAAGAGAATATGTACAGCTTAAACAGGGACTTTTCAAGATTGCCGATTCGATCTCTCAGCCTACAAAGATTGCTTTGAAATTGCCGCCGCAAAGTGCGGCAGGAGTAAAGCAGCGAGAGTTGGAGTTTTATGTGGTAGGTGGAATGAACGTGGCTCGCATTAGCTTTTCGAAACCTACTCAGACCCAGTGGCCGGATAACCCGGTACAAAAGGATTTTATCGAGTTCATGGCGCGGGTTTCAGTAAAGCAAAGTAAGATTGATTCACTTCAACTGGCCATTTTCAATATGGCCAACGCTGCTCCTTTTAGAGGTGATTCTACGGTTGCATCGTTGGTTAGTCGGCTTGATGATTTAATAGTAGCGGCTGGCAGAAATGCTTATGTAGAAACAGCGGTTCGTTTTATACAGTCCCATCCTGGCTCGTTCATCTCCCTACAACCTTTCTATGTCTTGTCCGACCAGATCGGAATTGACAGTTTGCAGGTCCTATTCGATGGGCTCAAGGAGGAAGTGCGAATTACAAGGTCAGGAAAACTGGTCGCAGAACATTTGGCATCAATCGGGAGCTCTAGAATTGGAAGTTCACTTAAGGGATTTAAGTTTACTGATCTGAATGGGCTTGCTCTTTCGCTGGACAGTATTGTAAAGACGGGCCCCGTGCTATTTGATTTCTGGGCTAGTTGGTGCGGCCCCTGTATTGCCGATTTTCCGGCAGTAAAACGTTTGCTTCATCAGTATGAGAGTAAGGGGTTGAAGGTGGTATTTGTCTCCATAGATGGACAAAAGAAAAAGGAATGGGCAAGGGCAATGGGTACGAGCGGAATTGAGAGTTATCTGAACCTGTTGGTAGATGGCAATGGAGTCGACGCACTTACCAGGCGATTGGCAGTTGGCGCCATTCCGGATAAAATTTTGTTCGACACTGAAAATCGGATTGTTTATCGCCGGGTAGGTGCCGGTACTGCTGAGTTGTTTAAAGCGATAGAAAAACTTTTTCAGTGATGTATGCATCGGCCATAACAGCCATGGAGCAGTGGAGCAAGGCCAACGATATACGCTATACACCAACTCTTTTCTTCAACGGGCATGAGCTGCCAGCAGAGTATGACCTTGAGGACTTAACCTATTTTCTGCAGGAGTAGTGCCCTGTGGAAAAAAGCCCGGGATGCACTCTATTGTTGTGCACAGCAATAGCCCGGCGGCCCAACACCCCGTACGGCCCTAAACTACCGGGGCAAACAACTATTTTTGAAACCGTTTAAATTGGTAAAAACCATGGAAACAAAAAAAATGAGCCTCGCTACTGTAGCAGGCAAACTCAGCCGGGCTGAGATGAAGAATGTGATGGCCGGTGGGTCTGGATCATGTGGCGTTGTTGTCACGACTCATGATGGGGGGAGCTGTCTGTCTGTGTCCGGAGTGTCTAAGGCCGATGCACAGAGGAGACAAGCCCAAGCTATGGAACAAGGGGTAGGCGGGGATGCCGATCACGTGTATTGGTGCTGTGCTTCATGCTCGAACTACACGCCCTGTCCGTAAATTTTCGGCATCATGCCTTTCATGAACGAGAATGGAATATATCCACTTGAAGAAAGTCAACTATTCTTCAAGTGGATTTCCAAAGAAGCCTCCTAAGTCGAACGCATATTTTATATGTCAAATACCTGTTTTATCAAGTGGTTTTTAGTAGCCATCTGTTTGTCTTTCTATTGTGCTGGGAAATCAAGTGTTTTCATAAAGTATACAGTAGAAAATGGGAAAATAGAGATCGGAACCGTTTTCAACGATAAGCGAGAAAGGGCTACTTTCAAAGTACTCAAAAACGAAATCGATTCGTTTAGCACAGAAATTGGAGAAACGGGCTTGCTTGATCTTTGGCTTTCAAACAAGGGTGACTTTAAATTGATAGTGCTGCCTTTGCTTGATAAAGATTCAGTTCTTATACAGGTAAATAGCAAGCGTATTTCAGTGTCGTATTTGAATGCTGGTTCTCAGTATCGGCTACGGGAAGATGTGGTTGCTGCTTGGTTAAGTGAATGTGCTGCTCTGCCAATGAAGAAGGACTCAGATCCGATTAAAGTAAAAATTGAAAAGACAAAAAGAAAATGGGTGTGCCACTACCGCAATATAGAAAATGCTAGAAGTAAAAGTATTGTCATCGATACTGCCACTAAGCGTTTTTTTAGTCTTTATGAAGCTTATGGCCTTATCAACGAAGAAGTCAATATGCTAATGATTCAATCGTTGACGGGCAGAAAAGAAAGAATTGGAAAGGATAATCTTAGTCGCTTTTTCTCTGCTATTGGGGGTTCACCGTTGGATGGGAACGCAATGGTGCATAATGCACTTGAATCATATTTTCACTTATTAGAGAGGAGCAATTTCAAACGCGAAGATTTCAGAAGAGTGCTGCATCACATCGACACTCTTTGGGCCAAGAGCCCATCTCGAATAAGATTCTTTCAGAAACTAATGGCGACCGAATGGGCAGATGGTATCTTAGCAGAAGAAATTGCCGGAGTAACCGGATTGAGCTTGCCTATCAGAAAGGAGGGAATAAATCGGAAAGTAACTGCTACGAACGCGCCAATTGCTTTACCGAAAGAGGTCGTGAGATTTCAAGATGAGATTGTTTTCTCCGATGGAAGATTAGGCGTAATTGATAGTTTGTTGACTGATACTTCTCATTCCTATAAGCTTGTTGATTTCTGGGCAAGTTGGTGCTATCCTTGCAGAATGGCTTACAGAAACTCTGAGTCGTTGCGTATGAAGCTGCGTTCGAAAGGGGTTCAGATCATTTACATATCTACCGATAAAATCGAGGCCGCATGGCAAAATGCAAACAAACAGGAAAAATTGGACGCAAGTGGTATCAGCGTAAGACTGGTAACGCCCCAGACGGCTACCATCATTCGGCAACTTATGGTTTTTGCTATTCCGCGCTACCTACTTTTCGATAAAAACGGTAAGCTTCTGAATGCTAATATGCCAGGTTTTAACGACCCTGAATTATTGACCAAGATTGGAAAATACTTGAGCAGCATTCGAAAGTAGATGAATATTTCAGCTGACAGCGAGTGAAACAATTTGTTGTTTGATTTTCGCTTTAAAGGGTATATGAACTTCTACTCATAGAGCAAATTGGCTCGCCAATGCTTTCAAGCCTAGGCAAGTTTGTTTTTACTGGGTTTGAAATGATTTAAAGGATTGTCGCCGTAACTATGTCTTTCCCCCACTACCGCCAGCTCGATGCCATGGATTGTGGCCCCACTTGCCTGCGCATGGTGGCACGGCACTATGGGCGTAGTGTAAGCTTAGAGTACCTGCGTAGCAAAACGGAGTATGGCAAGCAGGGCGCCAGCCTATTGGGGCTGGCCAATGCGGCTGAGGCATTGGGCTTTCATGCCGTAGGGGCCAAGCTCACCCTGCAGCAGTTGCTGCAAGAGGCGCCACTGCCCGCCATCTTGCATTGGGATCAACACCATTTTGTAGTGCTTACACCGGCCACCAAAAAGGGGCAGGTGCAAATAGCCGATCCGGCCAAGGGCTGCTGTGGCTGAGCCATGCACAAGTTCGGCAGCACTGGCTCTGCGTTTAGAACGGTGCCGTAAAAGCTGAGGAGGTTTTATGACCAGAACTTTTCTAATTTCCACCGCATGAAACAATTTGCCACCATGCTGCTGCCACTGCTACTGCTGGCCACCACCCTGGGCGCACAAGACCTGGGCCTGTACCAGAAAAAGGAACTGATAGCCGGTACCGATACGCTGCGCTACCGCTTACTGCTACCCGAAGGCTACGATGCCGGCAAGGCCTATCCGCTGGTGCTTTTTTTGCACGGTGCCGGCGAGCGGGGCAGCAACAACGAAGCGCAGCTGACGCATGGCAGCAAATTGTTTTTGCGCAGCGATATCCGCCAGCAGTTCCCCGCCATTGTGGTGTTTCCGCAGTGTCCGGCCAATTCGTTTTGGAGCAATGTGCAGTGGGTGTACGATTCCACTACTAAAAAGCGGGACTTCATTTTTCCGGAGGAAGCAGAGCCCACCTACGCCATGCTGATGCTGATGCAGCTGATGCGTGAATTGCAAAAGCAATACAAGCTGCTGCCCGAGCAGCGCTACGTGATGGGCCTGAGCATGGGGGGCATGGGCACTTTCGAACTGGTGAAGCGTATGCCCAATACGTTTGCTGCTGCTATTCCTATTTGCGGCGGGGCTAGTGCGGCCAATGCCCGCTTCATGAAGGGCACCGCTTTCTGGATCCATCATGGCGATGCCGATGCAGTAGTGCCCGTGCAACTGAGGCAAGCCATGGCGCAGGCGCTGCAGCAGTACTACTCCGCAGCCGATATGCAGCTGACTATTTACCCCGGTGTGAACCACAATAGCTGGGACAATGCCTTTGCCGAACCGCAATTGCTGCCCTGGCTATTTTCGCACAAAAGGAAATAGGCCATGGCGGTGCGCAATATCATCTTCGATCTGGGCGGCATTTTTATCGATATCCATTACCAGCACACCAAACAGGCCTTTGAGGCGCTGGGTGTGCCCGATTTTGATGCCCTGTTTCAGCAGTCGTATTCCAACCCGTTGTTTGCGCAGCTGGAGCGTGGCCTCATCAGCCCGCCCGATTTTTATGAAGGCTTTCGGCAGCATACCGGCCTGGCCGTGCCAAACGAGGGCATTGCCCACGCCTGGAATGCCATGCTGGGTCAGTTCAGGCCCGGTGCTGTAGCACTTTTGCCAAACTTGCGCAGCCAGTACCGCATTTTTTTGCTCAGCAATACCAACGAGATTCATCACGAAGCTTTCTCGCAGCAGTACCAGCAGCAGTTTGGTCATGCTTTCGATGATCATTTCGAGAAGGCCCACTACTCGCATACGCTGGGGCAGCGCAAGCCCGATGTGGCCTGCTACGAAGCGGTACTGCAGCTGCATGGCTTGCAGGCGCCCGATACACTGTTTATTGACGATACTCCTAAAAACCTGGAAGGAGCTGAAGCTGCAGGCTTGCAAACTCTGCTATTGGCACCCGGGCAGCCATTGGAGCATGTATTGCCCGGATGGCTGGCCGGTTAGTTGGGCTCAGCCCAATGCTTTCATGTTACTGTTGAAAAAGACGAACGGTATAGGCCAGCAAAGCCGATGAGCCATGCGCCCCATGCCCCGGTACCACCACCCGTGCTTGCGGATAAGTGCGTTGCACCCGTTCTACCGTTCCCGACCAGGCGGCCAGGTTGGCATCGCCCAGATAGCCTTTGCTGGCATTCAGCTCTTTGATGAGGCAGCCGCCAAACAGCACCTGCTCGGCCGCAAAGTAGCCTACTACATTGTCGCGGGTGTGGCCTTCGCCCAGAAAGCGAACCTCCACCTGGGTGCTGCCCATGGGCAGTATCAGCGAATCGGCGAAGCCCTGCTGCGGCACCGGTAGCCCACTGGCAGCGGCCAGTGCCACCGTAGGCTGGTGTGCATACGAGGCAATACCCCGCTGATGAAACGCCTGCAGGCCGCCGAGGCAGTCATCATGAAAATGCGTGGGAATCACCGCCTTCACCTGGCAGTGCAGGCTGCTATCCACCCACCGCAGCAGCTCGGCAGCACCGCCATCATCGGTGGGTGTGTCAAACACCACCGCCTCCTGCCCACTGCTTACCAGCAGCCCATTGCAGGGTACTTTGCCAAAATCGTTGGTTTGCTTGTAGCTGGTGTGCACCCATGCATGCGGCGCCACCTGCGTGATGAGGAGCGTGGGCGATTGGTACACAGCCCGGGCCTTAAAGGCAGTTTGGGTGCTTCGGTAGCCTGAAAGAAAAACTGAAAGGAGCAGGACAGCTGCAAAAGCGGGGCAAAAGCGGCCCAAAGCAGCAAAGGAGTTGGCTGGTGCTTGCATAGTACCGCTGGTGCCGGCCGGCTTTACTTCAAATCTTCAAATTGAATGTATTCGCCTTCGATATCGTATTTGCCCTTGGTGCCCGGCTTTTGCGGCTGAGTGCCGGCAGGCGCTGGGCCCTGGT
>CANHEC010000022.1 GCA_947459455.1 Chitinophagaceae bacterium | reverse complement strand
GGTGCTATGGGCACCTGTCATTCCTTTACCCGGCGGCGAAGTCCTCCAGGCTGTCGTTCGCCCACCCAAAAAAATGACCAAGCCATGCAAGCTTTTGATGATGCGAAAGTGGACATGAAAAAAGGAGAACTACTGGAAGAAGTGAGAATAGGCGACGAGGTGTTTTACAAAATAGCCGATGTGGGCGCCGTGGACCCTTTTTTCATGAGCATTGTAAGTGACTCCGACCACTGGATGTTTATAGCCAGCAATGGTGGTATCACGGCCGGCCGAAAGAATGCAGAATATGCTTTGTTTCCGTACTACACCCACGATAAGGTGACGGAATCGGCCGAGCAGACTGGCAGCAAAACCATCATTCGGCTGGTGCATCATGACAAGTTGCAGGTGTGGGAACCATTTTCGGCCAGAAGTGAAGCCGTTTACAACTGCCAGCGAAACCTGTATAAGAACCGCTACGGTAACAAGGTCATTTTCGAAGAAGTGAACCACGACCTTGGGCTACTTTACCGCTACGAATGGAATAACAGCGATCGGTTTGGTTTTGTAAGAAAGGCAACGCTGCACAATACATCTTCGGACAGCCGCGAAGTAGACCTGCTGGATGGCCTGCAAAACCTGATGCCTTATGGCATTGCTGCCGATATGCAAACTACCACCAGCAACCTGGGCGACGCCTACAAGCGAAGCGAACTGCTGCCTGAGGTAGGCCTCGGCATTTTTGCACTCAGCGCCATCATAGTAGACAAGGCTGAACCGAGCGAAGCCCTGAAAGCCAACATAGTATGGTCGGCAGGCTTACCGGCACCCAGCTATCTGCTGTCGGCAGCCCAGCTGCCAGCCTATCGCAAGGGCCAGCCCCTGCGCCAGGAAACAGATGTGAAGGGTGAGAAAGGCGCCTACTTTGTACACAGCCGTTTCAGATTGGCTGCGGGCCAGGCGCAACAGTGGATGACGGTGGCCGATGTAAACAAAACACAGGCCGCCGTGATACAACTGGCAGAAGCGCTGCGTAGTGGTGCTGATAGTCTGGCCGCCGAAGTGCTGGCCAGTGTGGAAGAAGGAACCCGCAAGCTGATTGGCCTGGTAGCTGCCGCCGATGGCTTGCAGTACAGCGAAGATGCATTGGGTGCCGCCAGACATTTCTCCAATACGCTTTTCAATATTATGCGCGGCGGCATATTTGATGACGGCTATACGGTAGAGAAGCAAGACCTGCTTTTGTACTTTAAGCAAGCAAATAAAGCAGCCTACGAAAAGATAAGCGCCTACTGTGCCAGCTTGCCAGACAGCTTTCCGGTGTTTACGCTCAGGCATCTGGCTGCTCAATCAAACGATGCCGACATTGTGCGGCTGGCTACCAAATACCTACCGCTGAAGTTTAGCCGGCGTCACGGCGATCCCAGCCGTCCCTGGAACAAGTTTACCATCAATACCCGCAACGAGCTGGATGGATCGAAAGTGCTGGACTACGAAGGCAACTGGCGGGATATTTTTCAAAACTGGGAAGCCCTCGCATTTTCTTATCCGGCCTTTGTAGAAGGCATGATCGCCAAGTTTCTCAACGCTTCCACCTTTGATGGCTACAATCCGTATCGTGTCACCAAAGCGGGCTTCGACTGGGAAACCATCGAGCCCGATAATCCGTGGAGCTATATTGGCTACTGGGGCGATCACCAGGTGATATACCTGCAAAAGTTTCTGGAGTTTGCCAACAAGTTTTATCCCGACCTGCTCCCTCGCCTGCTGGACGAACCAGTGTTTGTGTATGCGCATGTGCCTTATCACATCAAAGCGTACCAGCACATACTGGCCAACCCCAAAGACACCATTGAATACAGCCATACGGCTGAAAAAGCAATGCTGCAACGCAAGGCAGCAATAGGTGCGGATGGCGCACTGCTGACCAACCAGACCGGCAGTATACAGCGGGTCAACTTTACCGAAAAGCTGCTGGCGATGCTGCTGGCCAAGCTGACCAACCTGGTGCCCGAAGGTGGCATATGGATGAACACGCAGCGGCCAGAGTGGAACGATGCCAACAATGCACTGGTGGGCAATGGCCTGTCGATGGTGACTTTGTACTACCTCCGCCGTTGCCTGGTGGGTATACGGCCGCTGCTGGCAGCAAAGGAAAATGCAGAAGTGATGCTCTCTGCCGAAATGCAGCACTACTTCAATGAAGTAGCAGCCGTGTACGACCGCTTTGCGGCGCAGGCCGCAGCCTCGCTGAATGGCCGGCAAAAAAAGGAAATGCTGGATGCGTTGGGTGAAGCAGCCGGCCACTACCGGGCCACCGTGTATGCGCAGCAGTTTTCGGGCAAGCAGGCCAGCACCAGCTACGCTGCCATTGTTCGGTTCATTGATGCTGCTCTGATGATTGTAGAACAGTCCATAGCAGCCAATAAGCGAACCGACGGTTTGTACCATACCTACAATTTGCTCAGCTACGATGCTTCACAGCTTTACATTTCGCACCTCGATGAAATGCTGGAAGGCCAGGTAGCCATCCTCAGCAGCGGCTACCTATCGGCATCGGCCGCGGCCGACCTGCTGGATGCCCTGCGGAGCAGCGCCCTCTATCGCCCCGACCAGGATAGCTACATCTTGTATCCCAACAAGCAGCTGCCCGGATTTTTGAAGAAGAACAATGTGCCTGCAAATGCTGTGGCCGAAAATGTGTTGCTGCAAAAACTGCTGCAGGCAGGCCATGCGGGCATTATTGAAAAAGACGTGCTGGGCGGCTACCACTTCAATGGCAACTTCAGAAATGCCAACGATCTGGAAAAAGCATTGAAGGCCCTGCCGGCCGACTGGCAGGCCGATGTGCAGCAGGATGCCGGCCGTGTGTTGCAGTTGTTCGAGCAGGTGTTCAATCACAAAGCATTTACCGGCCGCTCGGGCACCTTCTTCGCATACGAAGGCCTCGGTTCTATTTATTGGCACATGGTATCGAAGCTGCTGCTGGCGGTACAGGAAGTGCATGAAGCGGCCAGTGTAGCCGGCCAAACCGACGAGAGCACCATGCGCCGGTTGAAGCAGCATTTTCATGCCATCAAAGAAGGCATCGGGGTGCACAAGTCGCCGCGGATATATGGGGCGTTTCCTACCGATCCGTACTCGCATACACCGCTGGGAAAAGGTGCACAACAACCCGGTATGACGGGCCAGGTAAAAGAAGACATCATCAGCCGTATTGGCGAGTTGGGTATTCGTGTCAGTGGCGGCCAGCTTAGCTTTCAGCCGCAGTTGCTGCGCAAAGATGAGCTGCTGCAGGCGCCCCAAACGGTGCAGGTAATCAACCAGCAGGGCAAAGCTGTACAGCTGGAGATGCCGAAAGGCTCGCTGCTGTTTACCCTGTGCCAGGTGCCGGTACGCTACCTGCCCGCCGAGCAGCCAGGCATACAATTGACCTACAGTGATGGCAGTACGAAAACCGATAGCCTGCCAGTGGTGGGCCCCGACGATGCAGAGAAGATATTCGCCCGCAGTGGTGAAGTGACACAGGTCGATGTATACATACAACCAACGAACCTTCATTTCTGATACCAACCAAAAAACTGCTTGTCATGTCGAATCACCAAACTGCTGCACTCCGGCGGGTACCCATGGGCCAAAAAGTTGCTTTTGGCCTGGGGATGCTGGCCAATCAGATGTTTCCTGCCATGATTGGCATTTTCACTGTTGTATTGGTTGAAAAACTCGGCTTTAGTGGATTGCTACTCGGGTTGACCTACTTCATTCCGAAGTTTTATGATGCCCTGTTTGATCTCATCATGGGATATGTAAGTGACAACACAAAATCCAAGTGGGGCAGAAGACGACAATATGTGCTGGCAGGGGCCATTATTCTTGGGTTTTCGTTTGCATTGATGTGGCAGCTGCATGTTGAAGATGGGGTGACTTACAACTTCATCTACTTTTTGGTCATCTCACTCATTTTTTATTCTGGCCTTACCATTTTCAGTATTCCCTACGTGGCCATGGGCTACGAAATGAGCGACGATTTTCACGAACGAACGAGCATCATGGCCACCTCTCAACTCATCGGCCAGTTGGCGTGGGTGGTGGCACCCTGGTTCTGGGTTATCATGGCCGATAAGTCGTTGTTTCCGTCAAGTGAAGTAGCCGTGAGAACCCTGGCGGTGTATGTGGCTATTGGCTGCGCCATTTTAGCTGCCATACCTGCATTTTTCATCAAGGGAAAGTCTACGCTGCACGAAAACTATAGCCCAATCGACCTGAAAGGAATACTGAATAGTTTCGGAGAAATCAAAGAAGGCCTGAAGGCTTCGGTGGAGATCAAGCCATTCAGAAAAATTTGCATTGCCACCTTTTTGATTTTTAATGCCTTTCAAACAACCGCCGGCTTTTCTTACTTCATTATTAAGTATTACCTGTTCAAAGGAAATGAAGAAGGGTTTGGTTTGTGGCCAACCCTATTCGGCAGTGTGGGAGCCATCATCACTACGGTGCTGGTGATTCCGGTGGTGGCCAGAATGTCCAAATCAATGGGGAAGAAGAAGGCTTTCCTGCTTTCTCAGGGCATTTCCATATTCGGCTATATCCTGCTGTACGTACTGTTTGTTCCCGGCAAGCCACATCTGTTTCTTTTTGCGCTCCCGTTCTTTTCATTTGGCATCGGTAGCTTGTTCACCCTGATGATGTCGATGACCTCTGATGTGATTGATATTGACGAGTTGAATACCGGCAAAAGAAGAGAGGGAAGTTTAGGTGCCATCTATTGGTGGATGGTAAAGTTTGGAACGGCTGTGGCCGGTTTATTGAGCGGCCTCATTCTGTCGCTGGTAAGCTTCCAATCAAATGCAGCTACTCAAACGGACGAAACGATGTTTTGGTTAAGAATCTTCTTTGTGGGGATTCCTATACTCGGCACGTTGACTGCTATTTGGGCAATGAAAGATTATGATGTAGATGAAGCAAAGGCATTAGAGGTACGTGATCTGATAGCTCTCAAAAAAGCGCCCAAGCCCAGTGGCTACTCCGCTGGCGGCGTGTTCAAAGATTCGGAGCTGAAGGGCTTGTCTAAAAAGACCCTGTTGGAAAGGAATCCATCCTATATCAACACCGGCGTTGATTCAGTGTCGTTATCTGCCGAAGCGATACATGCAAAGTTCAAAGAAGTATTTGGTCAAAAGATGCATGGGATCTGCTTCACCGTATTTGGAAAAGACCAAAACCCAGGCGATCAAATCACCGAAGAACAGATTGTAAAGCGCTTACAAGTGCTGGCCGGGCATACCGAGTGGATCCGGGTATTCTCTGCTACCAATGGCTACGAGCTGATTCCGGCCATTGCCAGGAAAATGGGATTCAAAGTATTGATGGGCGCTTGGATTGATAAGAACAGCGAAGAGAACGAGCGGCAAATTCAATCGCTGATAGCGCTTATAAATGAAGGCGCAGTGGATATGGCCGCTGTGGGCAATGAGGTACTGTACCGTGGCGATCAGCCGGTGGAAGTGCTCATTGACTACATCGGTCGGGTAAAGCAACAAACAAGTGGTGTGCCCGTGGGCTGTGTCGATATCTACACGCAGTTTGTACAGCATCCGCAGCTGGTAAATGCATGCGACGTGGTGCTGGCAAACGGCTATCCGTTTTGGGAGGGCGCCCATATTGACCACGCCGGTATTTACCTGCAGGAAATGTACCGGCAGGTAAAAGCCGTGGCCCATGGAAAAGAGGTGATTGTGACTGAAACCGGCTGGCCATCGGAGGGGCAGACAGTAGGCGATGCGGCGCCTTCGAAGATCAACCAGATGCTGTATTTTACAGAGACGCAGCTTTGGGCTGCAAAGGCAGGAGTGAAGCTGTTTTACTTCTCATCGTTTGATGAGTCGTGGAAGATGCACGCCGAAGGATGGACCGGCACTTCGTGGGGCCTGTGGGATGAGCACGAACAATTCAAGTTTAAATAAGCAATTCATTTTATCATGTCGCACCGTAAGGAGAATATCTTCTCGTCGTACCACCTGGCCGAAGCAAGCTACCTGGCAGGTGAAACAGCCGAAAGCCTGAACAGCTTGTTCTCAGAAATATTGCAAAACGGCGTACACGGCTTTTGCTTCAGTCTGTACGAAGACGGGCAGAAGCCCGGCGATATCATTTCGGAGGCACAGGTTCGCCGGCGCATGGAAATATTGAAGCCGCATACCAAGTGGATCCGCTCTTTTTCGTGCACCGAGGGCAATGAATGGATACCGCGTGTAGCCAAAGAGCTGGGGTTGAAAACACTGGTGGGTGCCTGGCTGGGCAATGATGCCGAGATCAATCGCCGTGAAATAGAAGGGCTGGTACAACTGGCCGAAGAAGGCATGGTAGACATAGCCGCCGTAGGCAATGAAGTAATGTACCGCAATGACCTGACGGAGGAAGAACTGCTGGCATTTATCTACGAGGTGAAGCAGCGCATTCCGCACGTACCGGTAGGCTATGTAGATGCCTACTACGAGTTTTCGCACCGTCCGCTCATCACAGCAGCATGCGATGTGATACTGAGCAACTGTTATCCGTTTTGGGAGGGTTGCCCGTTTGAGCATTCGCTGGCGCACATGCAGCAAATGTATCGGCAGGCTGCAGAGGCGGCCAATGGTAAGCCAGTGATCATTACCGAAACCGGCTGGCCCAGCGATGGCGAAAACACCAAAGGCGCACAACCTTCTATGCAAAGTGCCCGTGACTATTTCATCAATACCCAGCTTTGGTCGGCCAATGAAGGCATTCCGGTGTTTTACTTCTCCAGCTTCGACGAAAGCTGGAAGGTAGGTGCCGAAGGAACTGTGGGCGCCTACTGGGGTATTTGGGATAAAAACGAGCGGTTGAAGTTTTAGACCATTGCCGGCCTGCGTTGGTTGGCCCGCTTCTTCTCAGCAGTAAATAAATACCAGTGCCAGCTGCACCGGTACACCGCACCCTGGTGCTGTACCGGGAAATGAATACCGTATGAATTATTTCGATCGCTTTCAAGTGCCTTTTGCCAACGCTATTTGCTACTCGGGCTATCGCCAGGGGCAGCAGCCGGGCGGGCTCATTCCCTCGTACGAGCAGGTAAAGGAAGATTTGCTACTGCTGCAGCCCCATTGGAAATACCTGCGCTTGTACGATTGTGATGCGCATGCCAAAACAGTATTGGAAGTAATACGGCAGGAGCAGCTGGATTTTAAAGTCATGGCAGGCGCCTACATCACGGCCGAAATGAACAATTTCGGTTGCCCCTGGGGCGGTGGGGTGTACGATGAAGAACAGCTGGCAGCCAACCATCGGATAAATGACCAGCGAATAGACCTGTTGATTGAATGGGCACGTACTTATCCGGACATCATCTTTTCGCTATCGGTGGGCAATGAAGCAACCGTAGACTGGACCGACCACTACGTATCGGTAGAGCGGGTAGTGTCCTTTGCCAAAAAAGTAAAGCAACACTGCACGCAGCCCGTTACTTTTTGCGAAAACTACGTGCCCTGGCTGAACAAGCTGAAGCCGCTGGCCGAAGTGGTCGATTTTATATCGGTACATACCTACCCAGTGTGGGAGTACAAGCACATACATGAAGCCATCGCCTACACCGAAGAAAACTACCGGGCTGTAGCCGACCTGTACCCCGATAAACCGGTGGTGATAACTGAGGCAGGCTGGGCCACCAATAGCAACGGCCGCGGCATACAGCCGGCAAACGTAAACGAAGACAACCAGCAGGTGTACTTTCAAGACCTGATGGAATGGTCGGCCCGGAACAAGGTGCTGACTTTCTTTTTCGAGGCCTTTGATGAGCCGTGGAAGGGATCATCGCACCCGCTGGAGCCCGAAAAGCACTGGGGTGTCTTCTTTGAAGACCGCACACCGAAGAAGGTGATGCAGGTAGTTGGGAGTCGGTAATCCGCAAGCCAGATGGCAGATGACAGTTGGTGGATGGCGGTTTTTGTTTCGAAGCAATTTATAGTCCGTCATCCCGAACGCAGTGAGGGATCTGATGAATCGGAGACGCTGTGCAGTTTGCAATTTGCAGTGGGCAGTTTGCGGGGCGGGCAGAAAATGCCGATGGGCGCCGGGATGCGCAGGGGGGCCGGCGCAGCAGGCCCGACCCGGCCTGCAGGGCCGGGGCCGTAGCGATAGCGAAGCCCGCAGCAGCCTGTACTACTGCCGATGCGTGTATGGCTGCTGAGCGCCCCTCAAAAAAACACTGCTTTACTATTGGCTTAATAGTCCTGCTCCAGCGGGTGAATCATGAATTCGTCGATGACGACATGAGCGGGCTGGTTGGCAATGAAGACGATGCTGCGGGCCATGTCTTCG
This sequence comes from Chitinophagaceae bacterium, assembly GCA_947459455.1. Classification (GTDB taxonomy): domain Bacteria; phylum Bacteroidota; class Bacteroidia; order Chitinophagales; family Chitinophagaceae; genus Phnomibacter. The sequence continues at coordinate 3,649 of CANHEC010000022.1, read as the reverse complement.
TTTTGGAGCCACCAGCTGTGCGAGGCAGCGCCCTGCGGATCGGCATGGAAATATGAATCGACGAGGCCACTGTACACCGTGCTCACTTTTACCTTGTGGGGGCGCAGCTCTTTGCGAATGGCATCGCCAAAGGCGTGCTGCGCATACTTGCTGCTGCAGTACAGGGCGCCGGTGGCAAAGGTGCGCTTGGCTACATCGCTGGCAATGATGATGATGTGACCACTGCCGGCCTGCTTCATGGCCGGGGCCACGGCTTTGCTAAACAGGAAGGTGCCTTTTACGTTGGTGGCGTACAGCTCGTCCCACTCCTGCTCGGTAAACTGCTCAAAGGGTTTGCTGTTGCCATAGCCGGCATTGTTGATGAGCACATCGATGCGGCCGAAGCGATCGAGCAGCTTGGCGGTGCTGCGTACGGCCAGGCTTTCGTCGGCTACGCTGCCGGCAAATATTTCGCACTGGCTGCCCAGGGCTTCTACTTCGGCCTTCAGGCTCAGCAGCTCGGCCTCGCTGCGGGCTACCAGGCCCAGGTTGGTTTGCAGGCCGGCCAGTGCCAGGGCGGTGGCCCGGCCAATGCCTTTGCTGGCGCCGGTGAGCAAGATGGTTTTGTGTTGCAGATGGTTCATATGCTTTATTTGGATTGGGCGATGAGCTGTGCCAGCTGCTGCTGGTAGCCATCAATGTATTCGGTTTGTTGGGCGTGGCTCCAGCCCAGCTGCTGCGCCATGTACTGGCCCACGGGGGCTATCAGCTGCAGGGCCTGCTGCCAATCGGCCAGCTGGGTGCCCCATCGGCGGGCTATTACATCTTTCACGGTCAGGGCCATTTCGTACTGCAGGTTGTACTGCAGCTCGGCCCAGGTGTAGGGCATGCCGGGCAGTATGCGCTGCGCCAGCGATGGTTGCTGCTGCGCCAGCTGTGCCACCAGCATGCTTTGGTCGCCGTACTTGCTCACCAGGTGTTTTACTATTTCGTGGTCCCAGCCGCTGTGCTGCTGCAGCGCTATGGCGGTATGGTGGCTGTACTGGCGGCTGCCCAGCAGCACCAGCTGTTGGGTACGGCAGGGGCGCACATCGTGTAGCTGCTGGCCGGCGGCATCTACGCCATCGCGGGCCATCAGGCGGTAGGTGGTCCACTTGCCCCCCAGTATGCTGATGAGGCCCGACTGCGGGTCGGTTTCTATTTCGTGATCCCGCACCAGGTCTTTGGTGTGGCCGCCCAGCTTTTTCACCAGGGGGCGCAGGCCACCAAAGCCGGCTTTCACATCGGCTTCGCCGGCATTGATGTCGAGGTAGGCATTGCAATACTCCAGCAGGTACTGTACATCGGCCCGGGTGGGGCCAAATTCTTCGGCTATCAGTTCGGCTTCTTCATCGGTAGTGCCTACCAGCACATGCTTTTGGTAAGGAATGGCAAATACCAGGCGGCCATCTTTGGTTTGGGGTATGAGCAGGGCCGAAGCGCCGGGCATCATGTGCTTGGGCAGCAAAATGTGTACGCCCTTGCTCACCCGGATGCGGGGTGCCAGCGTGGGCTGTGCCAGCTGGCGGATGCCGTCGGCAAAGGGGCCGGTGGCATTGATAAAGCAGCGGCCACGAACAAAAAACGACTGCTGCAAATACCGGTCGTGCAGCCAGGCCCCGCAGAGGCGGCCTTGCGCATCTTTTTCGAAACTGGTGAGAGCCGTATGGTTGAAGCAGGTGGTGCCTTCGGCAGCGGCCGTGTGGGCCAGCGCCCAGTTGTAGCGCAGGTCATCCAGCTGGCCATCGTAGTACAGCACGGCCGTGTACAGCTGCTGGCGGCGCAGGGTGGGCAGTTTTTCCAGCGCTTGTCGGCGGGTGAGCAGTTGACTCTTGCCCAGGTGGGTGCGGCCGCTGATGACATCGTACAGCTTGAGGCCAATGTAGTAGTACACCCCTTCGAGCCAGGTACGACAGGGGGTAATGAGCTGCAGGGGCCGCGTAATGTGCGGGGCTAGCTGCAGCAGCGTGGCCCGCTCGTGCAGCGCCTTGCGTACCATGCGGTACTGCTGGTAGCTCAGCTTTTTTACGGCCTGCTCCAGGTAGCGTACACCGCCGTGTATCAGCTTGGTGCTTTTGCTGCTGGTGGCGCTGCCAAAATCATCGGCTTCTACCAATAGGACGCGGTAGCCACGGCTGGCCGCATCGAGGGCGGCACCGGCACCGGTAGCACCGCCGCCAATGATGACGATATCGAACACCTGCTGCGTGGCAGCCTGCCAACTGGCCTGGCGGGAGGAGAGGATGTGCTGGGGCTGCATGCGTGAAAGAGAGGTCAAATTGTTTCCAAACTTATAACCCGTATTTATAGCCAGCAAAAGCATTGTGCCGGCACCGATAAATTGCAAGTCAAACCAACGATTGACCCAATGAAAAAAATGATACTGGCCCTGCTGGCTATGCTGAGTACTACCCTGCTGCTGGCGCAAAAAAGCGGCGATGATGTAGTAGGCGTGTGGAAGAACGGCGAAGGCACCGCCCTGATAAAAATGGTAAAGAATGGTGAGAAATACCAGGGCAAGATTGTGTGGCTGAAAGAGCCCAAAGACCCCGAGACGGGCCAGCCCAAGCTGGATAAAAACCACCCCGAAGAAGCTGTGCGTACCCGCCCCATCCTGGGCCTTACCAATGTGTGGGGCTTTACCTACAATGCCGACGAAAAAGAATGGCAGGGCGGCAATATTTATGACCCGAAGAATGGCAAGACCTACGACTGCGTGATCAGCATGAAAGATGCCAACACGCTAAATGTACGCGGCTTCATTATGGGCATGAGCATGTTTGGCCGTACCGATACCTGGGTGCGCCAGGTGGCTAAATAAACAGTACCGCTGCAGATACGCTGCCTGCTGCTGCCAGGGCCCGCCGGGGTGCTGGTAGCAGCAGGCGGTTTTGGTTTAAGTGGCTTCCAGCCCTACAAACACTCCATCGTCGGTTTCCTTTACCGGATATGTTTTCAGAAAATAGCCTTCGCCGGTGCTGTTTACGCCATTGCTCAGTTTGAACTTGTAGCGGTGCAGCGGGCACACAATTTGGCCCAGTGCATCTACCCATCCATCGGCCATGCGGCCACTGGCATGCGGGCAGCGGCTGGCGCAGCCATACAGTGTTTGGTCGTGTCGGGCTATGCATAGCTCACGGCCGGCGGCCTGTACCTGCACAATACTGCGACCACTCATAAACAGTTCGGCCGCACTTTCAGCCACTTTGAACCAACGATATGTTTTGGAGCCCTGCATGCGGCTAAGTAAGTGAAAAACGGAAATGGGAAGAGGGGAAGTCCGAAAGACCGGAAGTCGGGAGACCGGAAGTCCGTGCTCCGGGGCCGGTGGTCGGTCGTCAGTAGTCGGGAAGTCCGGAGACGGTAGATGGGAAGTCGGGAGAAGACCGAAAGTCCGAAATACCGGCCTTTGTAGCCGCCAGTCGAAATCCCAATCCCCTCCTGTGGAGGGGTGCCCGCCAGGCCGGGGTGGGTTTTATTCTGCCATTTTCAGAAAGCTACGCTGGTCCGGAAGACGGGAAATCAGTGGTCCCGAGCCGGTGGTCGGTCGTCAGTAGTCGGGAAGTCCGGAGACGGTAATCGCTAGCCAGGCCGGGGTGGGTTTTATTCTGCCATTTTCAGAAAGCTACGC
>CANHEC010000021.1 GCA_947459455.1 Chitinophagaceae bacterium | reverse complement strand
TGGCCAATAGCAAGGCAATTGTACTGCCCGATGTGGCCACCATGCTCGAACTGGTGAATGCGTATGCGGCCGAACACCTCATCATCAGCATGATTGACGCAGCAGCAGTGGCAGATAAAGTGCTGAATGCCGGGTCTGTGTTCATAGGCCACCTGAGCCCCGAAAGTGTGGGCGATTATGCCAGCGGTACCAACCATACGCTGCCTACCAATGGATTTGCCCGCATGTACAGCGGAGTGAGTGTTGACAGCTTTGTAAAGAAGATCACTTACCAGCAACTAACGGCTGCCGGCCTGCAAGCCATTGCACCCACGGTAATAGAAATGGCCGAAGCTGAAGGACTGCGGGCACACGCCAATGCCGTTCGTATTCGCCTGGTGAAATAGAAGATTGAGATCATTGATTCGAAAAAGTCCTCCCTATGTTTGATATCAACAAACTGGTACGCCAAAACATCCGCCAACTGACGCCTTATTCATCGGCCCGCGATGAGTTCAAAGGCGAAGCACATGTTTTTTTGGATGCCAACGAGAACAGCCTGGGCTCGCCGCTGATGAAGTGGTACAATCGCTACCCCGATCCACTGCAGTGGAAAGTGAAGCAGAAACTGAGTGAGATCAAACATGTGCCAGCCGAAAACATGTTTTTGGGCAATGGCAGCGATGAGTGCATCGATCTGCTCTATCGCAGCTTTTGCACGCCGGGTGTAGATAATGTGATCATTTGCCCGCCCACCTACGGCATGTATGAGGTGAGTGCCAACATCAACGATGTGGAAGTGCGGAAGGCACCGCTACTGCCCGATTTTCAACTGAACCTGGCCCACCTCGAGCAATTGGCCGATGCCAATACGAAGATCATTTGGATCTGCTCGCCCAACAACCCTACCGGTAATAGTCTGCATCGTGAAGACATCGAAGCAGTCCTCAATAATTTCAATGGATTGGTAGTGGTGGATGAGGCCTATATCAACTTTTCGCGACAGCGATCTTTTCTGAAGGAGCTGAGTGAGTACCCCAATCTGGTGGTGATGCAAACCCTGAGCAAAGCGTGGGGGTTGGCCGGCCTGCGATTGGGTATGATGTTTGCATCTGCCGCCATTATTGAAGTAGTGAACAAGGTGAAACCGCCTTACAATATCGGGCAGCATACACAAGAGCTGGTGCTGCAGGCGTTGGAAAACACCGATCAGGTGAATGACATGATCATGATGATTGTGGACATGCGCTACGCACTGGAAGACGTATTCAACCAAATGCCGATTGTAGAAAAAGTATACCCCAGCGATGCCAATTTTTTGCTGGTGAAGATGAAAGATGCTGATAAGATTTATCAGTACCTGCTGGAGCAGGGCATCGTGGTGCGCAACCGCAGTAAGGTAACCTTGTGTGAAGGCGGCCTGCGCATTACAGTGGGTACCGAGCAGGAAAACACCGCCCTGGTAGATGCACTGGGCAGCTACATCGGCCAATTGAAATTCGAAAAAGCAGCAAGCAATGGCTAAACGTATTCTTTTCATTGACCGTGATGGCACGCTGATACTGGAGGCACCGCCTACCTACCAGCTCGACAGCTTCGATAAGCTTTGCTTTCACCCCGACATGTTCACCTACCTGCGCCGCATAGCCGAAGAAATGGACTATGAACTGGTGATGGTTACTAATCAGGATGGTCTGGGTACAGATGCTTTTCCGGAAGACACTTTCTGGCCTGTGCAGCAGTTTGTGATGAAGTCGCTGGAAGGCGAGGGTATTCACTTTGCAGCCGTGCACATTGATCGGAGTTTTCCGCATGAGCAAAAGCCTACCCGCAAGCCCGGTATCGGCATGCTCACAGATTATCTGGATGCCAGCCGATACGATGTGGCCAACAGCTTTGTTATTGGCGACCGCATTACCGATGTGCAGCTGGCAAAAAACCTGGGCTGCAAAGCCATTTGGATGAACGCAGATCCCAACCTCGGTGCTGGCGATACCAGCATGGATGTGGAAGGCCTTCGCCGCGATACGGTGGCGCTGGAAAGCACGTCGTGGCAGCGTATTTATGAGTTTCTGAAACTTGGACTGCGCCAGGTGCAACACCAGCGAAATACCAAGGAAACGCAGATAGCCATTGAGCTGAACCTGGATGGCACCGGCAAGGCTGCTATTCATACCGGCCTCGGTTTTTTTGATCACATGCTGGATCAGATAGCCCGCCACGGCCAAATTGACCTGCAGGTACAAGTGCAGGGCGATCTGCACATCGACGAGCACCATACCATCGAAGACACCGGCATTGCGCTGGGCGAAGCCTTTGCCAAAGGTCTGGCTGATAAGAGAGGTATGGAGCGATATGGATTTTGTCTGCCGATGGATGATTGCGAGGCGCAGGTGAGTATCGATTTTGGGGGGCGCAACTGGATTGTGTGGGAAGCTGAGTTTCACCGCGAAAAAGTCGGCGACATGCCAACGGAAATGTTCTTCCACTTTTTTAAATCGTTCAGCGATGCGGCTAAGTGCAATCTCATTGTAAGAGCCACTGGTACCAACGAACACCACAAGATTGAAGCCATATTCAAAGCATTTGCCAAAGCCATCAAAATGGCCCTGAAGCGGGATCCATCAAAGCTGGTACTGCCATCTACCAAAGGGGTGCTATAGTGCATCAGTAGGGTGAGGGCAGGGCAATAGCTGAGTAAGCAAGTGAATGTGATTTTTTGAAAGTGAACAAACATGTCATTGAAAAATGTAGCCATCATAAAGTACAATGCCGGCAATATTCGGTCGGTGTTGTTTGCGCTGGAGCGGCTGGGTGTATCGGCTGTGGTTACCGATGACCATGCCATCATCCGCCAGGCCAGCCACGTCATCTTTCCGGGAGTGGGCGCTGCCAATAGCGCCATGCCCTACCTGCGTGAGCGGGGGCTGGATGCGCTGATGAAATCGCTGCAACAACCTTTCCTCGGTATTTGCCTGGGCATGCAGCTGATGTGTCGCCACAGCGAGGAAGGCGATACACCCTGCCTGGGTATCTTCGATATCGGTGTGAAGCGCTTTCCTGCAGTAGAAGAACATGGCCAGCGTTTGAAAACACCGCACATGGGCTGGAATCAATTGTACAATCTGCGTTCGCCGCTAATGCAGGGCCTGCACGAGGGCGACTTCGTATACTTTGTACACAGCTACTATGCCGAAGCCGCCGATGCCTGCGTGGCCACCTGCCGGTATGGATTGCCTTTCAGCGCCTCGCTGCACCGCGATAATTTTTATGGCGTTCAGTTTCACACCGAAAAGAGTGCAGCCGTGGGCGAGAAGATTCTTCAAAACTTTTTAGCGTTGTAGCATGGGTAGTTTTCAAATCATACCAGCCATTGATCTGATAGATGGCAAATGTGTGCGGCTGTCGCAGGGCGACTATGCGCAAAAGAAAGTATACAACGAGCATCCGCTCGAAGTAGCGCTTCAGTTTCAGGAAGCAGGCATCCGCCGGCTGCACCTGGTAGACCTGGATGGTGCCAAAGCCGGCAGTGTGCAAAACTGGAAAGTGCTGGAAACATTGGCTACGCAAACCAACCTTGAAATTGACTTTGGCGGTGGTGTAAAATCGAAAGAAGATGTACAGGGTGTTTTGAATGCCGGCGCTGCCTTGGTGACCATCGGTAGCCTGGCTGTCAAGCGGCGGGAATATTTCCTGAACCTGGTGGTGGAGTTTGGTGCTGAAAAGTTTTTCATTGGTGCCGATGTGAATCAGGAAAAATTGGCGGTACATGGATGGCTGGAGCAAACAGACGTGTTGGTATACGATTTTCTCAATGCCTTGCACAGCGTAGGCCTCACGCAATTCTTCTGCACCGATATTGCCAAAGATGGCATGATGCAAGGCCCCTCGACAGCGCTATACCGCCAGATACTGGCCCAATGCCCCGGCGTGCAGCTCACAGCCAGCGGCGGCGTCAGCCAACTGGCCGATTTGCACGAACTGGCAGCAGCCGGCTGCAGCGGTGCCATTGTAGGCAAGGCCATTTACGAAGGCAGCATTCGCCTGAGCGATTTGCAGCCTTTCTTATCATGAACGGAATTACAAGATGCGGCACAGGTGCCAGCAGCAACAGATAATGTATGGAAAGCTCATTTGACCAACAGCAACAGCCCGCAGATCGTGTTGCATCGGGCAGCGGGATCGGCCTCACCAAGCGCATCATTCCCTGCCTCGATATCAAAGATGGGCGCACGGTGAAGGGGGTCAATTTTGTCAATATTCGTGATGCCGGCGATCCGGTGGAATTGGCCATTCAGTACGCAGCGCAGGGCGCCGATGAACTGGTGTTTCTCGACATCACCGCCACTCAGGAAGGGCGCAAAACATTTGCCGACCTCGTTTTGCAAATTGCCCGTCACATCAATATTCCATTTACAGTGGGTGGTGGCATCAGCAGCATCGACGATGCTTCGCGGCTATTAGATGCCGGGGCCGATAAAGTATCGGTCAACTCATCAGCCGTAAAGCGACCCGAACTGGTAGATGAACTGGCCACGGAATTCGGCTCGCAGTTTGTAGTGGTAGCCATTGATACAAGATCGGTGCCGGCAGACGACTCGTTTGTGCCAGCGGATGGCGTGCTGGGCATTGTGCACACGCATGGTGGCCGCAAGCCTACCACCCTCGATACAGTAGCCTGGGCACGTGAAGTGTACAATCGCGGTGCTGGTGAAATATTGCTCACCAGCATGAATACCGATGGCGCCAAAACCGGTTTCGATCTGGTGATCACAAAAGCGGTGGTAGACGCGGTAGACATACCAGTCATCGCCAGCGGTGGTGCCGGTACTGCACAGCATTTTGCCGATGTGTTTATGCAGGCTGGTGCCGATGCCGGCCTGGCCGCCAGCATTTTTCACTACGGCGAAATTCCCGTTCCGGTGCTGAAACAATATCTTGCCCACCACCAAATACCGGTACGCTTATGATATGGGCCATCCTGCTGGGCTCGCTGCTGCTCGGCCTCATGCTGATACGCTACACCTACACGCTGGAAAAAAACCGACGTGAAAAAGACCGCCGCGAAACCGAGCAGGCCATGAAAGATTTTTCCGACATGCTGAAAAAGCAAAACAAGGATCATGCAAATTGACTATAGCAAATATGCCGATGGGCTGGTGCCCGCCATTGTACAAGATGTGCAAACACGCCGGGTGCTCATGTTGGGCTTTATGAACGAAGCCGCCGTGGCCGAAACACAAGCCAGTGGCAAGGTCACTTTCTACAGCCGCAGCAAGCAGCGCTTGTGGACCAAGGGCGAAACAAGCGGCCATTTTTTGCTGCTGAAGGAAATGACGGTAGACTGCGACAACGATACGCTGCTGTTAAAGGCTTCGCCCAATGGCCCTACCTGCCACACTGGCGCCGATACTTGTTTTGCTGAAGAGAACGCCGATAATCCTGCTGAGTTTCTGCAATACCTCGAGCAGATCATTACCAGCCGTAAGCAGCAATCGCCCGATACATCGTACACCGCCAGGCTGCTGGCCAAAGGCATCAACAAGGTAGCGCAAAAAGTAGGCGAGGAGGCTGTAGAGCTGGTGATAGAAGCCAAAGACGACAACCGCGACCTGTTTTTGGGCGAGGCTGCCGACCTCATGTTTCACTACCTGGTGCTGCTGCAGGCCAAGGGCTACACCCTGGCCGATGTAGTGGCGGTGCTCAAAGAACGCCACAAGTAAGCCTGACAGTTTTTTGAGGAGGATACCAGCAGCTGTATTTCATGGCAGCTGCGTTGCGTCGCAATCACTTCATCCACATCTTTCCATGGCAGCTGTCCGCATCAGCGTATTGGTTGCTGCGTGGCGGCCCGGCTGTTATCACCCATTTATGTGAGGCTGGTGCAGGGTTACTTTTTCGCACTTTTGCCATTCAATAAAGAAAAGCAAGCCTGCCGGCTGTACCTGCTACGCCGATGCTTGCAAATACCGGAAAAGGTTGTTTTCTTCGTTGCCGCAATTCAAAAAAATCGAACGACTATGATTTTCTAATGCCGGGCCTTACCCCGGGAAAGTAAGGTCACCTATGCACCGAAGCCATGCTGGCTTCCTCTTCCCCTTATTTCTTTTTTCTCATCCTTACTTTCTATTGTATGTCTGTTGCCAGCGTTCAGCGCCTTTGGGGGCGTGTCTTTTCTACTATCCGTCTTTCACTCAATAGCGAGGGCCTCGATTTCACGACCGGCAGCTTGCGAAAAGCTATTTTTTTATTAGCGGTGCCCATGGTGCTCGAACTCAGTTTCGAGTCGGTGTTTGCATTGGTAGATGTATACTTTGTGGGCAAGCTCGGTTCGGTAGCGGTGTCTACCGTGGTGCTTACCGAGTCTATCATTTCCATTGTGTATTCCATCGGCATCGGTATGAGCATGGCGGCCACGGCCATGGTGGCCCGCCGTGTGGGCGAAAAAGATCCGGCGGCAGCGGCCCATGCCGGAGCACAGGCCATGCTGCTCGGGGCCTTGTGCTCCGTGGTCATCAGCATGGTGGGCATAGTGGCGGCGCCGCAGCTGCTGCACCTCATGGGCGGCAGCCCGCAGGTGGTGGCCACCGGTGCGCCATACATGCGCATCATGATGGGGAGCAATATTGTCATCATGATGCTGTTTCTCATCAACGGTATTTTTCGCGGCGCTGGCGATGCCTCCATTGCTATGAAAAGCCTGCTGGTGGCCAATGCCTGTAATGTGGTATTGTGTCCGCTGCTTATCAATGGCTGGGGCAGCTGGCAGGGGCTGGGCCTTACCGGGGCTGCCGTGGCTACCGCCATTGGCCGTGGCATGGGCGTGGCCTATCAGCTGCGCAAGCTGGTGCGGGGGCATGGTGCCATTCACATGCACCTGCGTTACTTCAGGCCCCATGCGGCGCTGCTGGCGGCACTGGCCAAGGTGGCCAGCACAGGTACGCTGCAGTTCCTCATTGGTTCGGCCAGCTGGATCTTCATGGCACGGCTGGTAGCCCGCTTTGGTGAAGAAGCCACGGCTGGTTATGGCGTCGCCATTCGCCTCATTGTGTTTTTCATACTGCCGGCCTGGGGCCTTAGCAATGCAGCGGCCACGCTGGTGGGCCAAAACCTGGGTGCCCAGCAGCCCGACCGGGCCATGCGCAGTGTGTGGCTCACGGCCCGTTACAATGCCATTTTTATGGCGGCCGTCACCCTGTTGTTTTTTGTAGGTGGCGGCTGGCTTGTGCAGTTGCTCAACGATGATGTGGCCATCAGGCCAACGGCCGTAGCCGCCCTGCGCATTGTAAGCGCCGGTTATGTGCTGTACGGCATCAGCATGGTGATGATGAATGCATTTAATGGGGCCGGCGATACGCGTACACCCACGGTCATCAATTTTATTTTCTTCTGGCTCATCCAAATTCCGCTGGCTTATTGGCTCAGTCACCAGCCCTCGCTGGGCATCAACGGTGTGTTTGTGGCCATTGTGAGCGTCGAGTCGGCCATAGCGCTGGTAGCCATGTGGCTCTTTAGCCGCGGCAAGTGGAAGACGGTGAAGATTTAGACACCACCCTCTCCGGCTCTTCCTGAAGGGAGAGGGAAGAAGTCCGCTGGCGCAAGTCATCAGTGGCCCGCTGTCGCGGAACACTGGTGCCGGTGAAAAGGCAGTATTTGTCTTTAGTTATTGATTTTTTTGCGCAGTATTTTTACTCAAACGTTGATCTTCCCAACCGTAGGTAATAATGCATTAAATCAGTCTCAGCGAGTTTCTCTACATGAAAGAAAAATTTCACAAGCCGCTTTGGCCTTATTCGAAACGACAGGTGAAGCCGACATTCAAACAATTTACGGAATCAGTTTACCATTTAAATTATTACCTCAACTTACTCAATGAGTTTCACCTGACGCTTGATGAAGTGCTCGCATCTAAAGATGCTAGTCAGACATATAGAACAGTGTGCCGAATTTCTATCCAGTGGGTCACAATTTTGATTTTTTGTTCTGTTGAAGATGAGATTTCGAAATTTTTGTATGCTTACAAAGGGGGTAGCAGTGAACTTCAAAATCGGATTAAGGAATTCAAAAAAATGACTAAGCCGATTTGGGACGAAATCAAAGAATGGGAACATATTCGAATCTTCAGAAATCATGCTTTGGCTCATAATCTCCGGGACAATCGCAAGGGTTTCGAAAGCGTTTTTAATGGAAAGCAGCTAAACGAGTACGACATACCGAATAGTTTCAAAGAGCTTTTAGTGTTTATAAAGGGGTTGCAGATTTTGCTCATGCTAGCTACTGAAGTCTTCGCTCCTGAACTTGAAGAGGCAAAAATTGCTTTAAATAAAGAGGCTAGGCCCTCCTCGAGAAGACCAAACGAGCAGATGATTGAGTCGTGGAATAATGCTATAACCGAGGCTAATAAGGCTATAATGAGATATAACAATAACAAAAAGGATACCGCATAAAATTCATTCAAGTAAGATTATATTAAACCGAACGTTTTACCAGCCGCGTAGCGGCGACAGAATGAAACGGTGTGTGTAGCTGAGTAGCAGTACTACTGCCCACGGCATGCGGGACTGAGCGGCGGGCTGGTGCGCTGGCGTGCCATGCACCACGCGAAGGCCCGAACAACTGCCGGGCGCTGCACTGCCGCCGAGATGCCCAGCACAAAATGCCAATACCTCTTCCAACAAAAAGCGCCTGCCCCCTCGGGAGCAAGCGCTTTTTGTATTGGCATGGTGCCATGCGTTACCGCACAGCTTCTATCACCATGGCGCTGGCACCGCCGCCGCCATTGCAAATGCCGGCGGCTCCGTATTTGGCGCCGTTTTGTTTCAGCACATTGATGAGGGTGACAATGATGCGGGCACCACTACAGCCCAGCGGGTGGCCCAGCGATACGGCACCGCCATGCACATTTACCCGCTCGGGGTCTATTTGCAGGCGCTTCGTGTTTTCGATGCCTACCACGCTAAAGGCTTCGTTCAGTTCCCAGTAGCTGATGTCGCTCATTTGCAGGCCCGCCTTGGCTACGGCTTTGGGCACCGCCAGCGAGGGGGTGGTGGTAAACCACTCGGGCGCCTGCTCGGCGTCGGCATAGCTCAGCACTTTGGCTATTGGCTGCAGACCCAGGGCCTCGGCTTTTTCCTTGCTCATCAGCACCAGGGCGGCGGCGCCATCGTTCATGGTGCTGGCATTGGCAGCGGTTACGGTACCGTCTTTTTTAAAGGCGGGGCTCAGGGCCGGGATCTTGTCAAACTTCACATTGAAAGGCTCTTCGTCTTTGGCAATTACAATGGGATCGCCCTTGCGCTGCGGTATGCTCACCGGCACTATTTCATCGGCAAACTTGCCGGCAGTCCACGCCGCCTGGCTGCGCTGGTAGCTGCTGATGGCAAAGGCGTCCTGGTCTTCGCGGCTGATGCCGCAGGTGCTGGCGCACAGCTCGGCGGCCATGCCCATAGCTTGCCCGTCGTACACATCGGTCAGGCCATCTTTGGCCAGGCCATCCAGCAGGCTTACGTGGCCGTACTTGTTGCCCCAGCGCATTTTATCGGCGTAGTAGGGCACGTTGCTCATGCTTTCCATGCCGCCGGCTATTACCACATCGGCATCGCCCAGCAAGATGCTTTGGGCTGCCTGGGCAATGGCTTTCATGCCGCTGGCGCACACTTTGTTCACGGTGGTACAGTTCACCTCATTGGGCAGGCCGGCAAACTTGGCGGCCTGGCGGGCGGGTGCCTGGCCCAGGTTAGCCTGTATCACACAGCCCATCAACACATCGTTTACTTCGTTGGGGTTGAGGCCTGCTTTTTCCAGGGCGCCTTTGATGGCAATGGCCCCCAGTTGGGTAGCCGACAAATCTTTGAGCGAACCGCCAAAGCTGCCCATGGGCGTACGCACGGCGGAAATGATATACACTTCTTTCATCAGGCAAAAATCGTTTTAGGTGCCAAAGGTAGCGGGGGCTGCGGGCTGCCACACACTAAAAATTGGTGAAAGCCCCCGCCATGCAGGCGTGCACTGATGGTGGGGCGGCTGCCGGCGGCCCGGTAGCGAAGCAGCAGGTAGTAGCGCATGGGGCCGCCGGCACCGGGCTGCTGCGGGGTACGCTATCGCTCCCGCCCTCGGTCGGTGCCCGCCCTCGGGCGCTCGGCTGCGCCTCGCCCCTGCGAATCCCTGCCGCGGGGGTAGCGGCTGGCCATGCAGGTAGCGGGCTGCTGGTGGGGGTAGCCACGATGGCGGCCAAGCCCCCGGCTTGGCCGCCATACAGCTATCGTTTCGTTGGTGGCTGTACACGAAAAACGGAGCACCACCTATCGCTTGATGGCACGGCCGCTGCCGTTGTAGGTGGTTTCCAATTGGGGGTTGCCCCAGTAGTACACATTGCCGCTGCCGTTCACGGTTACTTTCAGCCGCTGGCTCACGCTGATGCTGCTGTGCCCGCTGCCAAATACATTGGCTTCGGCTTCGGCTACCTGCAGGCCTTGCGCCACTACCAGCCCGCTGCCGTGTATGTCCAGTATGGCTTTTTGGTAGCTGCTGTTAGCTATGCGTATGCTGCCGCTGCCGTGTATACGGGCGTGCAGGGTGGCACCGTTGTTCAGCCCGCTGATGTTGATGTCGCGGCTGCCGTGGATGGTGGCTTTGGCCAGTGCCGGCACTTTTATTTTCACTACTACGTTGCCATTGGTCACCCGCTCGTAGCGGGTATCAAACTTCAGTTTCAGAATGCCGTCTTCTACCGCAATTTTCAGTTCATTCAGCAGGTTTTCGTAGCCGGTCACTTCTATTTGCTGGGTAGCGCCGTAGCTTATCTCGGCTGCAATGTCGTAGTGGGTTTCTACCGCTGTAAAGGCTGGCATGGTCAGCTGCCGGGTGCCTTGTGGCCCCGATCCTCTCAGTATCTCTTTGCGGCAGCTGCACAGCAGCAGCGGAATGGCCAGCAGGGCCAGCAGGTGGTTCATTTTCATGGGTGTGTTTTGTTTTGTTGGAAATGAATGAAAAAGGTCAGGCCAGGCTCCTGACTGCCGCAAGCGGCACGTCATGTATCGGCATTAGCCAACGGCAGTATTTGAATGAGTAGAATGACTTGTTCGCTTGTGATAATGCAGCGAAACTATGCGGGCAGTAGGCAGAGGCCTATCGCATATAGGGGTGATTGTGCCAGCTGGCCAGCGCCGGGCACGGCTATGCAACAGCTGGTAGCTGGCAGCTTGCTGAATGGGAGGGTGGGGCGAGCTATTTTTTGTTGGCCAGGTCTATTTCCATCATCCGGTCCTGCCATTCGTAGCTGATGGGTTTGAATACCTTTTGATTTTCGGCTTTCAAGATCACTGCTTGTGCAAACTGTTCGGCACAAAAAACATACATGGTATAAAAGCCTTTGCCTTCGGGGCCATCCATTTCGGCGGCGGCGGTCAGCATCAGGTCGCCATCGGCATTGTACAGGCGCCGGAAGCGGGGCAGTGCAAATGTGTCGGGCAACTGGAAGTAGCGCTGCCAGGCCTCTGAAAAAGCGGCGTCGGGCTTGCCCTCGTAGCTATTGCCACGCTGCACCGCCAGCAGCAGCGGAATGGTGGGCCGGCTGTTGTAGTTGGTGAAAACGATTTGCGCTGCAGTTTGCTGTGTTGACCATCCCGGCAGGTCCCATTTCCAGCTAAGGCGCTCAAACCGGCGTACCTGTGCAGTGGCCGCCTGCAGGCATAGCAGCATCGCCAGCACCATCATCATCTGCTTCATGCGCTAAAAATACGAGGACAGACCACCACCTGCAGCGCCTGTATCGTACGATTTAACCAAGCCGTCACAAACCGGGACGCAGTGCCCAGCCGATAGCTTTTCCAACCCCAAAAAGCAAGGGCTGGTCGCACCGGGTATTCCCTTTGCTGCCAGCCCTGTATTGGCGGCCATCTCTCCCAGCCAATTCCTAATTCATCATTCACTGCTGTCCGGTAAAAATAGGATTTGAGTGATTGGGAGCTGTGGGATGCTGGTTTTATTG
>CANHEC010000020.1 GCA_947459455.1 Chitinophagaceae bacterium | reverse complement strand
TAAAAAACCATTCGACGGCCTGCAGTGTGTACTGGTACACCGTTTCAAAACTGCGGGGGCCATAGGGGCTGCGGGCATTATCGCCCAGGTACAGGTAGTCGTACTGCGGCAGCGCCTGCGCTATGCTGCGAAAAACGGTGAGCCCGCCATAGCCCGAATCGAAAATGCCAATAGGTGCCTGCATGCCCTGCAAAGGAAGTGAAAATGCGGCATGGCCGGTGGCGGCTACCGCGCTACGTTGTATCTCACTTCTTTCACCCAAAACTGTCCGTATACAAAATCGCCATCCAGATACTGCCAAACAGCCTCTGCCTCGGCGGGCAGCTGCATGCCGGCGTAGCTGCCGTAGCGGTGTACGGGCGTTTTAAAAGGATAGACTTGCATGGCATTTACCTCCAGGCGGTCATTGGACACAAAGTTTACCAGTTGTCCTTCGGCATTGAAGAACAGCGTAGCCTCTACACGATGAGCCTGGTTGGTAAAGGCCAGTCGAACGCTGCTGTCATTTAGTTGCTGCCATTCTATGCGCTTATCAATAAGCGTAGCCGGTGCCAGCAAGCACATATCGTTCAACAGGGTCACGGTTTCAGCCCGGGTAAAGGCTGCGCCGCTATGCTGCGCCAGTTTCACCCATCCAAAAAGTCGGATATCCATGAAGGCTGCTTGCTGCTGGTAGCGGTGATAGCCGGGCACGGTCACGCCAAACATGGTGGCTTTCATAAAGAACAACCGGGTAGGATCATCGAAAAAGTTGTACTGCACCGATTGTGCCCGGAAAAAAGCTTTCCCTTTGGAGCGCATCTGCAGCTCCATGGCCACATACATATTGCGCACCAGCGGCCGGCCCACGGCGCCGGTATAGTGTAGGTAGCGCTGCACCGGGGCGGGCAGGTTTGCCATGTCTTTTTCAGTCAGTACAGGCTGCGCAGCGGCTGGCACCTGCAAATGGCGCTTTACATCGGCCATAAAATTGTTTTCGAACCGCCAGCTGCCTGCCGCCAGCAGGGCTGCCACGGCCACCAGCACATTGGCCACGGTACCAAATTTCGCATCCTGCCAGCTGGCTATAATGACCCCTTGCGATAAAGCAACGGCTACCAATGCCAGCATCCACCAGTGGTCTTTTTGCAGCAGCATGAGCACTGCGGTTATTACAAAAAGAATGGCGCCAGCCAACCACAGCAGGCCAACCATTTTTGTAATGGGAATACTCAGCTGCCGCAGCGTAGCCAGGTCAAATGCTTTGGCCACACCCATCAGGTGGATGAGGCCATGTAGCAACAATACAACTACCAATACCCATTTCATATACAGGGATTCAAACGTAACAAACCCAATAAACCAGCTCGGCTTAGCAACAAGACGTGCTGCCTGAATGATGGCAGCCAGCTGTTAAGGATACCAGCCGAAAGCGGTGGCCGGGCCGTCGTTTTGTTGAAGCTGGTGTTGCTACCCGAAAGGTACGCACTACATACAGGGCCTGCCTTCGTCGTGGAGGGGCATGCCCTACATTTATAAACAGCAGGAAATGCACAAAGCCAGCCACTAACATCGCTTGCAGCTATGCCATACGAAAGCACACCCACAGCGGCGCTTGCCTTCCCGCATTTACTTCCCCGCTTCTCCCTACTTTCAACCGGTGATTTTATTTGCCGATACCGATCATCCGCGGCTGCGCTATGTAGCGCACTGGCTGGGGCATCGGCTGCTGGGCCAGCCGCTGCAGGTGTGCACGCAGGTACAGCAGTTGCCTGCCGGGGTACCGGTATTGGCCTACAGCCAGCAGCCGGTACGCCCTCCCTGCTACCACCTGGTGCCGCAGGGCCTGTTGGCCAGTGCTGGCTGGCAGCCGCTGCAGCCGGCGGTCGGGTGGGTATCGTCCCATGCCGGGGCGGGCTTGCCCTGCCTGTTTCCCAGCTCGCAGGGGCAGCATCCGTTCGATGTGTTGGCGGCTGTGTTTTACTGCCTCAGCCGCTACGAGGAGTATGCATCCCACTACACGCTGGATGAATACCAGCGCTACAGCCATACCAATAGCCTGCTGTACCGGCAGGGCTGGCTGCTGCGCCCCCTGGCCGATGAGTGGCTGCTGCACCTGCGCCAGTGCATGCAGCAGGCATGGCCGGGCTGGCAGCCGGTAGCGCTGCAGCCATCGTGGCTGGCCTCGTACGATGTGGACATAGCCTGGTGCTACCGCCACAAAGGCGGCTGGCGCAAGGCCGGTGGCGGCGCCAAAGAGCTGTGGCAGGGCCGCTGGTCCGACCTTGGCTGGCGCATGGCCGTCCTGCTGGGCCTGCGCCCCGATCCGTTTGATTTGTTTGACGAACTGCAGGCCGCCCACGCCCGGCACCAGGTGCCGGCGCATTACTTTTTTTTAGGCGCCCGCCGCTACGCCGGCTACGATCGCAATATTGACCCCCGCCACCCGGCCCTGCAGCGCACCATGCGCCAATTGGCCGAAACCAGTGCCGTAGGCCTCCACGCCAGCTGGGCCGCCGCCGCCCAAGTGGCCGAGCTGCAGCACGAACATGCCTGGATACAGCAGGTGCTCAATCGGCCCGTGCTTTCCAACCGCATGCATTACCTGCGGTTTCAGCTGCCGCACACCTATCGGCAGCTGCTGCAGCTGGGCATCCGGCACGATTACAGCATGGGCTACGGCACCATCAATGGTTTTAGGGCAGCCACCAGCCACACGTTTTTGTGGTACGATCTGCTGGCCGAGCAAACCACCGAGCTATGGGTACACCCCTTTGGCTGGATGGATGCCAACAGCATTTTTGAACAAAAAGACGACCCCGACACAGCCCTGGCCGAGCTGACCAGCCTGTACCGTAGCGTACAGGCCACCGGCGGCTGCATGGTAGCCATTTGGCACAACCATTTGCTGGGCCGCCAGCAGCAGTGGCAGCCCTGGTGGCAGTTGCACAGCCGGTTTTTGCAAATGCATCAATCGTTGTAGCGGTAAAAGCCGGCGCCGGTTTTGCGGCCCAGCTGGCCGGCGGCTACCCGCTCGGCTTGCAGTGCAGATGGCTGCAGGCGGTCGGGCCGACCATAGGCCTCCCATACCAGTTGGCTCACGCTGTAGTTCACATCCAGTCCTATCAGGTCCATTAGTTTAAACGGACCCATCTTAAAGCCCGTCGCTTCCAGCAGTTCGTCCACCGTTTCCATGCTGGCCACGCCGGTTTCCACCAGGCGCATGCCCTCCAGGTAGTAGGGCCGGGCTATGTGGTTTACTATAAAGCCCGGCGCATCCTGGCACTGCACCGGCACTTTGCCCATGCGGCGGGCCAGGGCAGCCAGCGCCGTCGTTACGGTAGGGTCGGTTTGGCGGCCTTGCACCACTTCTACCAGCTTCATCAGCGTGGCGGGGTTAAAAAAATGAAGACCTGCCACCCGCTCTGGTTGCGGCAGTGACTGCTGCAGGGTGCTGATGGAAAGCGACGAGGTATTGGAGGCCAGTATGCAATGCGGCGCATTGTAGCCCGCCAGTTCGGTCAGTACCTGTTGTTTGATGTCGAGGCGTTCTACAATGGCTTCTATCACCACATCGGCCACACAGTCGGCGGCCCGGCTGCTGTACTGCAGGCGTTGGCGGCAGTCGGCCGCTTGTTCGGCCGTCAGTTTTTGCTTTTGTACCAGCTGGTCCAGGCTTTTCTCAATGGCGGCCTGCCCTTTTTGCAGCATGGCGGGCTGCACATCGTACAGCACTACCCGCAGGCCGCACTGGGCGGCCACCTGTGCTATGCCACTACCCATGGTGCCGGCACCACACACGGCCACGCTCTCTATTGTTTCATACGGCATGGCGCAAAAGTAAATGCCACCGGCGCTTCGGCAGGAGGATGGTTTTTTCGGGATATGGGGGGCGATGGGCAGCGGTGCAGGGCCCGGCGGCAGTGCGGGCTGCTGCGGGCTCTCCCGGCTGAGCCGGGACTGCCCCTGCGCATCCCGGCGCCCTTCGGCAGCGGGTCGGCACCCGGCGATGCTTGTGAAAGCAACAGGCTGAGCACTGAAGGCAGTAGTCAAAGGTCGAGGTTAAGGTCAAAGGTCGAGGCCAAGGCCAAGGCGCAGACTTGTAAACACGCAAACGCTGGAACATTCGAACCCTCGGACTAGTGAAACGTGAAGGCGAAAGGCTCAAAGCAAAAGGCTGAAAGCTGAAGGCTGAGGACGGATGGCACCGCCACTTGTAACTCGTGAACTCGTGAACCCGTGAACTTTCGAACACTGGAACTTTGGAACATTCGAACCCTCGAACTCGTGAAAAGTGAAAGGTGAAACGTGAAAGCGAACGGCTGAAAGCAAAAGGCTGAAAGCTGAAGGTTGAGGACGGATGGCACCGCCACCTGTAACTCGTGAACTTGTGAACTCGTAAACCCTGGAACTTTCGAACCCTCAAACTTTCAAACGCTGGAACATTGGAACATTCGAACATTGGAACTCTGGAACATTCGAACTCTCAACCGCAGAACTACCGAATATTAACGGCATTTTGATGTCCGCATGTGGCTGGCAGGCTTTCTTTGCCACTCATCCGATGCTTCAAATTATATTGACAGTCAAAAAAATAGGCATATGAAAGGAACATGGACACTGGCGGCTGCCGCCCTACTATTGACCAGCTGTGTGAGCAGCAAAAAGTTTAAGCAGGCGCAAGACGACTATGCCGTGCTGAACAACAAGTACACGCAGCTGCAGGAAGACCTGAAGAACTGCGAGAAAGACCTGCTGAAGGCCAGCAGTTTTTTGCAGACAGCCGAAAACAACAACGCCAACCTGAAAGAGCAACTGCAGAACATGCGTGACCAAACGCAAAACCTGCAAACCACCAATACACAGGTGTTGGGCCGCCTCGAAGACCTGAGCGTGCTGAGCAGCAAGCAGGCTGAGAGCGTACAAAAAAGCCTGGAAAAGCTGGCCGAACGCGATAACTACATTAAAGATCTGCAGGGCGCCATGGCCCGCAAAGACAGCCTGAACATGGCGCTGGTGATGAACCTGAAAGGTTCACTGGGCGCCGCCGCCGGCGATGATATCGATATCCAGGTAGACAAGGGTGTGGTATACATCAGCATCAGCGATAAACTGCTGTTTACATCGGGCAGCTACGAAGTAAGCCCCCGCGCCATGAACGTGCTAGACAAAGTAGCCACCGTGCTGAAGAACCAACCCAATATCGAATTCATGGTAGAGGGCCATACCGATGATGTACCCATCAAAGGTGGCCAGCTGAAAGACAACTGGGACCTGAGTGTGCTGCGGGCTACCAGCGTGGTGCGCCTGCTGCAAAGCCGCTTCGGCATCGACCCCAAGCGCATGACTGCCGGTGGCCGTGCCGAGTACGTGCCGGTGATGAGCAATGCCAGCGCTGCCGGCAAAGCTGCCAACCGCCGCACCCGCATCGTCATCCTGCCCGAGCTCGATCAGTTTTTTCAACTGCTGACGCCCAATACCACGGCCGAAAAGCCAGCAGGGAAATAGTTGGCACCTGCGGTCTTCTCTACACTTCAAAAAAAGCGCTGCCTTCCGGGCAGCGCTTTTTTGTTTTCCGGCATCAGGTACCTTACAAATCTTTTCCACATGTCTTCTTCCACTACACCTGCAGTAGCTACTTTGTCGGGCTGGAGCCATCCCCGCCGCTTGCTGTTACTCGATGCGGTCGGTGCATTCATGTCTGCCTGCTGGCTGGCAGTACTGTTGCCGCGTTGGCAGCCGTTGGTAGGCCTGCCACTTTTTCACCTATATGCGTTGGGGGCGGTAGCAGCCGCCCTGGTGCCGGTGGGCCTGGCAGGCTGTTGGCTGGGGGCTACCCGGTGGCGGCATACGCTGCGCTGGCTGGCCCTGCTCAATAGCGCCTATGCGCTGGGTACCGCTATCCTGCTGATAGTGTACCGGCAGCAAGTGCAGTGGTTGGGCTGGCTCTACTTTGGGCTGGAGCTGCTGGTGCTGGCGGTATTGGTGCGCTGGGAGTGGCGGGTGAGTGGCGCTGGCACTGCATCACATTAAGCAATGCGTTCTTGCTACCCCAAATATTTCTCAAAAAACGCCAGCGTACGGCTCCAGGCCAGTTTGGCGGCTGCTTCGTTGTACCGGGCCGCCGAGGTATCGTTGTGAAAAGCGTGGTTCACGCCCTCGTACATGTATTGCTCGTAGGTTTTGCCGGCGGCTTTCAGGGCATCTTCGTAGGCCTTGGCGCCGGCATAAATGCGTTCGTCGAGGCCCGCATAGTGCAGTTGCACAGCTGCTTTGATACCTGGTACCAAACTCAGCTCGGGCTGCCTGCCATAAAAAGCCACCGCAGCCTGCAGGTTCGGCACACTCACGGCCAGGCTATTGGCCATGGCGCCACCCCAGCAAAAGCCCACGCAGCCCACTTTGCCGGTGCAGTCTTTGCGGCCCTGCAGGTAGGGCACGGCCCCGGCAAAATTCAGCACGTTTTGCCGGGCATCCAGTTTGGCAAACAGGGCCCGTGCCTCGTCTTCATTGGCCGGCGTACCACCCAGCAGGCTCAGGCCATCTACCGCCAGGCCTATATAGCCGGCTTTGGCTACGCGGCGGGTCACATCTTCTATATGCGCATTGAGGCCGCGGTTTTCGTGCACCACTATTACGGCTGCCCGCTTGCCCTTTTTGGCCGGCCGGGCCAGGTAGGCCTGCATTTGGCCGCCTTCTACCGCATAGCTCACCCGCTCGGTGTGCAGGTCTTCCTCTTCGGGGCGGGTTTGCGCCACGGCATAGTTGCCCTCCAGCTGCGGCACTATAGCCATGGCTGCCGCGGTGCTGCCGGTCAGCAGGGCCAGCTTTTTCAGAAATACGTGGCGGGGCAATGGCCGGTGCGTGTACTCGTCGTACAGGTGAATGATGCGTTGGTCCATGGTGACGGCAAATGAGGCGTTGATAATAGGTTGTAGAAGTATCTGACGTCAAACCTGCCGAAAGATGGCGCTTATCAGCCCGGCCGGGCGTTCAACTATTGGATGCTGCTGGCTACCTGCGGGCCGCTTATCTTTCACCCCCCGCAGGCGGCTTCCATCATTAACAACTAGCCTGGCCGCAGCGGTGTCCTCCAAAAAAGTATGCACCTATGAAGAAGCAACTGCTTACCTGCCTGCTGGCAGGCCTTGGCCTTGGTAGCCAGGCACAATCGTCCGACGCCGGCTGGCTTCGCTATCCTTCCATCAGCCCCGATGGCAGCAGCATCGTATTTACCTACAAAGGCGACCTGTACAAGGTAGCGGCCGCCGGTGGTACGGCCACCCCGCTCACCCTGCACGAGGCCCACGACTACAACGCCATCTGGAGCCCCGATGGCCAGTACATTGCTTTTGCCAGCGATCGCTACGGCAATTTTGATGTGTTTGTAATGCCCGCCACCGGTGGCGAGGCTCGCCGCCTCACCTTTCACAGCGCCGGCGAAGTGCCCTTTTCTTTTTCGCCCGATGGCAAAAGCATTTTGTTTGGCGCAGCCCGGCAGGATGTAGCTGCCAACCGCCAGTTTCCTACCGGCAGCATGCCCGAGCTGTACAGCGTACCTGTAAGCGGCGGCCGGGTGCAGCAGGTGCTTACCACCCCTGCCGAAGACGCCCGCTACAGCGCCGATGGCAAGCGCCTGTACTACCACGATAAAAAAGGCGGCGAAAACGTGTGGCGCAAGCACCACACCAGTGCCATAGCCCGCGACATTTGGGTGTACGATGTAGCAGCAGCCACGCACAAAAAGCTCACCAGCTTTGCCGGCGAAGACCGCAGCCCCCTGCTGGCCGATGGCGGCAAAACCATTTACTACCTCAGCGAGGCCGGTGGCAACTTCAACGTTTACAAGATGAACGCCGATGGCAGCGGCGCCACCGCCGTTACCAATTTCAAAACGCATCCCGTTCGTTTTCTGAGCGCCGCCAACAATGGCACCCTTTGCTTTAGCTACGATGGCCAGCTATACACCCATGCCGGCGGCAAAAGCAATAAGCTCAACGTAGTGATCAATGCCGATGCCCGCAGCACCAACGAACGCAATGTGCCCGTGGGTGGTGGCGTCAGCAATATGAAAGTTGCACCCAATGGCAAAGAAGTGGCCTTCATTTTCAGAGGCGATGTATTTGTGAGCAATGCCGACGGCAGCGGCACCAAGCAGGTGACCAAAACGCCCGAAGAAGAAGCTGAAATAAGCTGGCACGCCGATGGCCGCATGCTGGTGTACAGCAGCGAACGCAACGGCAAATGGAGCATTTACAAAAGCGAAATCGTTCGCAAGGAAGAGCCCTATTTCTATGCCAGTACGCTGATAAAAGAAACTACCCTGGTGAGCTCCGATAAAAGTGTGCTGAACCCCGAGCTGAGCCCCAATGGCAAAGAGCTGGCCTACACCGAAAACTTCAACACCCTGAAAGTGCTGAACCTGGCCAGCAACCAAACCCGCACCCTGATAACGCCGAAAGAATGGCTGAGCTGGGGCGATGGCGGACACGAAGTAAACTGGAGCCCCGATAGCAAATGGCTGCTGGTGAGCTACGCCGAGCAGGGCATTGGCAATGGCGAGATCGGCATCCTGAGTGCTGATGGAAAGCAGAAAATAAAGAACCTCACCCAAAGCGGCTTTGGCGATGGCGGCCCCCGCTGGATGATGAATGGCAAGCTGATGATGTGGTTCAGCGACCGCGATGGCCTGGCCGCCAAAGCCAACAGCGGCGGTGGCCAACGCGATGTGTACGGCCTGTTTTTGACCCAGGATGGCTGGGACAACTACCGCCTGAGCAAAGACGAAGCTGCCCTGGCCAAAGAAGTAAAAGAGAAAGCCGAAAAGGCTGATACCAGCAAAAAAGCCAAACCGGCCAAAGACAGCGTGATTATCGACTGGGCCGGACTGGAACTGCGCAAGGCCCGCCTTACCATCCACAGCAGCAGCCTGAGCGATGCCCTGGTAGATAATGCCGGCGAAAACCTGTACTACCTGGCCCGCTTCGAACGCGGCATCAACCTGTGGACCACCAACCTGCGCACCCGCGAAACCCGCATACTGGCTCCGCTGGGCGCCAGTGGTGCCGGCAATATGCAGTGGGACAAAGAAGGCAAAAAGATTTACCTGCAAACCGATGGCGGCATTGCCAAAATAGACCCTGCCAGTGGCAAGGTTGACCGCATCAGCATCAGTAGCGATATGGTGCTGGATGCAGCGGCTGAGCGCCGCCTCATGTTTGAGCATGTGGTACGCCGCACCGCCGATATTTTTTACAAGCAGGGCTTTCACGGCATTGATTGGAGCAGCATGAGTGCCGCCTACCGCAAGCACCTGCCGCATGTAGGCAATGGCTACGAGTTTAGCGAGCTGCTGAGCGAACTGCTGGGCGAGCTGAACGTGAGCCACTGCGGCAGCAGCTACTTTGGCGGCGGCGCCATGGCCGATGCTACGGCTTCGCTCGGCATTTTTATGGACTACACCCATACCGGTGCCGGCATCAGAATAGAAGAGGTGATTGCTGGAGGTCCGCTGGATAAAGCCGGTTTCAATATTGCACCCGGCACCATCATCGAAAGCATAGATGGCGAACCCGTGGCGGCCGATAAAGACCCCGCCCAATACCTCAACCGCAAGGCGGGCAAAAATGTGCTCCTCACCCTGAACGAAGGCGGTAAAACCCGCGAACTGGTTATCAAGCCCATCAGCATGGGCGAAGAAAACCAGCTGCTGTACAAGCGCTGGGTGCGCCGCAATGCCGAAGAGGTAGACCGCCTGAGCAACGGGCAGCTGGGCTATATACACATACCCGGCATGAATGATGGCGCCTACCGCACGGCCATAGAAGAGGCCATGGGCAAGTATGCCGGCCGCAAAGCGCTGGTGGTAGATACCCGCAACAATGGCGGCGGCGACCTGGTAGCCGACCTGGCCATGTGGCTCAGCGGCAAGCGCTTCATGGAGTACAGCAACGATAAGGAAACCGCCAACTACGAGCCCACCTTCCGCTGGAACAAGCCCAGCATCAGCCTGGCCAACGAGGCCAACTATAGCGATGGTCACTGCTATAGCTTTGCGTACCAGTACCTCAAAATAGGCAAGCTGGTGGGCATGCCCGTACCTGGCACCTGTAGCTTTGCCGGTTGGGAAGTGCTGCAAGATGGCCAAACCCGTTGGGGCACCGTACCCATGGGCGTACGCATGATGGATGGCAGCGGTCGCTACCTCGAAAACTTCCAGACCGAGCCCGACATCAAGCTGATGAACGAATACGAAAAAGTGAAGCAGGGCAAAGACCAGCAGCTGGAAGCTGCTATCAGCGAACTGCTGAAAGAAGTGAGGGACAGCAAATAGTCCCCCGTCTTTTTTTGCAACCACCTCACCCGCTGCCAGCCCTGGTAGCGGGTGATTTTTTTTAAGAAGAATAAACAGGGGCTGTCTGCTGCAGTGCAGGTCCGGGCTGCTGTTCCGGCTGCTACAGGGTCCGCTATCGCTACCGTACCGGCCTTGGGGGCCGGCACCGGCTCGTGCCTCGCCGCCTTTCGCATCCGGCAGCTCGTCAGCAATGGGCGCCATGCTCAGCTCCCTTACAGCGGGAATCTAACTAAAATATTGTGCTATTGAAAACTCGCTTTTGCAGACTGGATACTAAGCAAGGCATGATGATCTAAAGTAAGATAACACAGGGGGAGGCGCTGGCAAGGCAAAACGGCCGGAGGCATCGGGTTTGCCTTGAATTTTCTTTGGTTACTTTCTTTTTTTCAAGAAAAAGAAAGTAACAAAGCATCAAGCAAGGTGATTTTAATTGTATTGAGTAGGCCACATCAAAGGACAATCGTTTCTATCATCAAAAAGTTAATAGCACAACAATTTACAGCTACAAAGCATTTGCGAAGCAGGCTATCAAGATTCATTTTCGGCACGTGCTTTTAAATCTAAATCAATTTGCACAGCTTGAGGTTTATTTGATGTGAATCGGAAGATTAACAATAATTTTCCTGTAATACCTAGAACCTAACCTCTAACCTCGATTCAAAAGACGTCATTGGTATGAAAAATTTCGGATTTGGGACTGTAATAGCTATTTCTGTTTGTGTTTTTGTTTTAAGCGCCATACTTTTCTCGCTAGGCAAGTGGGATACGATAACGTGGGACGACCCGATAGATGCAGATCGCTTTGCTGATTTTGGCGGGTTTATTGGAGGTATTCTCGGCTTTGTCAATTTTATTCTTCTCCTGCATATGTTCAGGGATGGAAGAGACCAGGCAGATAACACATTCTTCTTTAGTTCTCTACAGATTCATGACGCATTAGTTTCTCAACTCAGATCAAACAATGAGGCATTAAAAGTGATTAACAACGAAATATCGCTACTATTCGCAGCGGGCACCCTATGTCAAACAATGGAAGCCAGAGGATTAGGTGAAGAATGTCGAATATATCAGGAAAAGGACCCTCCAACAGAGTACTTTGAGGCAATGTATAGAATGCTGCATATTTCATATAAGTATAAGGATCAGAAGCTAGATAGATTCTATCGGGACCATAACTGGCGAATGGGCCACTACTTCAGAAGCTTCTTGGCATTAATGGAACTGATTGATAAAAGCAGGTTATCTAAATCAAAAAAGGAATTTCATGCAAGGCTTTTGCAGGGCCGCTCTTCAAGCGATGAGCTTCGACTTGTACTGTATTATATTCTCAGTCTCGATGACAAAGGGAAGATTGTGCAAGCGAAAAGATTTTCGAGATTAAATTTCTACAAAGCAATAACCGATCCTTTGATTGATGATAAGAACGATCGGCAAACGTTTGAAACATTAGCTAAGGCTAAGCTCCGATGAATTTTTGTTCGTTCACTATAACGATTGCTACCAATGACTTTTACTTTTCGAGGTTTTATTCCAACATTTATTTCTCTATGCGTGTTTGCCTGTGTTTCATGTAATTCATTACATGGAAGCATTGAATTGAGAAAGACCTGCAAAGATTCGGCAAATGCCGACGACGCATATCTCG
>CANHEC010000019.1 GCA_947459455.1 Chitinophagaceae bacterium | reverse complement strand
GTCAGCAGGTTGTTTACCAGTTCGCTGCGGGCAAACCAATGGGCTTTTCCATGCAGGTCTTGCCCTTGTACCAACTGGTGCGCAGGCAGTGCCTCGGGGGCCACCGGCGTTCCTGGCAATAACAGCAGTACCTGCATCAGCTAAAAACGTTTGAAAGGGTTTGAAGATACAAGTGGGTCTCTTGTCCACCTCGACTGGCCAGGGCCCGCCAGGCGGTTTCATCACAGGCCGTCTGCAAGCCGGGTGGCACAGGCAACATGGCTTTGGTAGCAGCGCCAGCCGACGGTTGCAGCCATTTATTCATCAGGCGCAATGATGATTTGACAAACGGGGCTGTACTCCTGAAATTTTCACGCACCCATTTTCTGCCATGAAAATACCAACCACCAGGCCTGCCGCCGCCGGCATCGGGCAAATGGGCCCAATCGGGGCATACCAACCGCAGCCATTGGTAGTACAAGCTGTAGTTCCTTTTGAATACCTGCGGCACGGCCATAGCCGCCTTTACCAGCGCAGGATCGTAAAACGGCGTGGTGCACCAAATAAAATAACGGTTGCGGTCTTCGCCCTCAAAATATGCCTTGCCGATGCGTTCGCAAAAGGCGAAGTGCACACTCTGGTCATTTCTGTCGGCTTCAGGGTAGGTGGCTATCAGGTCGTAAATGGATTGCGCCAGCTCATCAGCACCAATACCAGCCACGGCGGCTGCCATGGTGGGCGAAGCAATGGCGTGGCGCCGAAGCAAGGTGCGGACGAGGTCGTCGGCGGAACGCGGCGTACTGGCTTCACCGAAGTAAGGCAGGATCACATCGCCACCATCACCAGTGAGCAGGGTGGCCCCAGCATGTGCTGCTGCTACCTGTTCGAGATAGCATTTTATAAAAGCCATGCCGCTGTAGTTCAGTCCTTGCTTCAGTGCGATCAACCATTGCACATCCTCCTGGCAGTTGCTGCCTATTGTAAATGCCTCCCAGGGAACAGCTGCACGGACTGCGAGGGCGCTGGCCAACTGCACATCACGTTCGGCACCCGACAGCAAAAACGATGAACTCTGCAAACGAGCCCCGGCTTGCTGCATACCGGCCAGTACAGCCTTCGAGTCTTGCCCGCCCGATAAAGAAAGGTGCCAGTTGTTTGGCCCGGTAGTCTGCAGCCGCCGGCAGGAAGCCAGAAACAGCTCATGCAATCGGGCAGCATGCGCTTCTTTGGGGCGGCCATCGTACTGGTCCATTTGCAGCACAGCAGACTGCTGCTGTACAAGGCTGCCGGAAGGCAGGTGCCATAGCAGTGTACTACCCGGCGCTACCGGCGCTACGTGCTGAAAAATGGTGCGCTGGCCAATGCTGTAGCCGGCCCACAGGTACTGGGCCAGTCCCAGCCGATCGGGGCACTTTGGTACCTGCTGAAACAATACATGCAGGCTGCGACCAATAAACAATTGCTGCTGGTGCTGATAGCGGTATACCGGCAAGCGGCCCAGCCAATCATTAAAAAACAACAGATGCTCGCCGGCCAGCAACCAGCAGGCAAACTCGCCGCCGGCTTCCTGCAGTTGGGCGATGAATGGCTGACAAGCCAACCAATCGGCCCGGGTGGCAGCCGCGGCTATTTGCCGGAGGTATTCGTGGCGCTGATGTGTTGACAGGGAGCAACGACCTTCCCACCATAGTTGTGCTTCTTCAAAAGCCAGGTGTTCGATGGGGTACTGCTCGTAGGGACGAAAACAGCCAGGCGCTTTGGCGCCCTGCGCTGACGATGAGTCGTGAAAAAAATTGACACCAATCATGCCAGTACAGCTTGAATGCTACGGATTGGCCACCGGCGGGCGACCCTGTACACGCCGGCGCGGTGTCAGCCCCCGGCGCACTGTTTGCCGTGCCTGCGCCTGGGTAGCTACCAATGCCCCTCGCCAGTCGAAGTTGGTGGGCACATAATTGATAAACGCAAACGCAAACAGCAGCGGCGTAGCCATGGTACGCATGGCGCTGTGAAAAGTGGCTGACAATGCTGTGATGATAAACACCAGCATAATGAGTCGTCGGTAGTTGTTGGGCTCCGAGCCGACCATGGCAAACGGATAGATGTAAATCATGATGACCAATATAAGCCCGGGGATGCCGTGCTCGGCCAGCAGTCGCGTCATTTCGAGGTGGGCAGCGGTGCCAGCCGGCCCGCCATACTCGGCCCGCAGTACCGATGAGTGCCCCACCCCCACGCCCACGGCGGGGTTGCCGATAAACATATTGATATCCGACATCAGGATGGTATACCGGCCCGAAGTCACCTGGTCAATATCTACCGATTGGTCAAAACCAGTTTGAAGGCTTCGCTGTGTTTTACCCTGGTATCGGTACAGCAGAAAATTGTTGGTATACTCATTAATGAGGTAAAAGGACCCCAACAGAAACACCAGTGCAATGACCAACGGCCCGGCCTTGAGTTGCCTGAACTGGATCTCCCGGTCTTGCCAGGCTGCTTTGGCCTTCGGAAAAATGATGATGGCGAATACCACCAGCAACACCGTACCCATGCCACCCCGCGAAAACGTGAGCAGGCCACGCACCAGCAAGAAGCCCAGTACTACCAGGTCCATCCATTTGAAACGGAACAGCCGCTGGTTGGTGATGAACATGAGTAGCATCAGGCAAATACCCGTGCCAAAAAGTGTAGCCACCTGGTTGGTGATTTTGCCGCCCGAGGTTTCAAAGTTGGCCGTGAGGCCATACTCAATTTTTTCGAACTCAGCAGCTTTGAACAGCGCAAAGCAGGCCAGTGCGAAAATGGAGTACACGATCACCCGAACCAGGCTTCGGAAATCGACAAACGTCATGATTTGGCGGGAACAAAAGATGACGCCCAGAAACAATGCCAGCGGACCAAAGTAATTGAACACGATCTGCGCCCGGGTATACTCCGGCGCAATGGCCAGTGCCGGCAGCGACAACACCAGCATACCTACACCATACAAAGACAGCCGCTTGATAGGCCCGCCTAGCGCAAGCCCGAAACCAAACATGGCTACCCCCAGGTATTTACCCATTTGGTCGGGTATAAAAGGCGTAGCCTTGATACCACGGGCCAACACCTCCACCCCCATGGCATAGCCCAAAAAGTAGACGAGGGCCATTTGCCCTTCGGTACGTTTGGTAAATACTTCTACCACCAGGCTCAACAGCAAAACGTAAAACCAACCAATGAGTACCCACTTGCTGCTCACCGACGCAAAGCCAATGCCGGCATGAAAAATCAGCCAGAACATCGACAGCTTCTCTCTTCTCAATAATTCAAACATGGGCGACTACAAAATAGCTTGGTGGGAACGAAAATAGCGGTTAATGCCGGTTGGGGGTCGCTTGTTTGCCCAACAAGGCGACTATTTCAGTTTCAAATTTTTCCAGTGTGAACTGTCGCGACCAAGTCATGCCTTCCTGGCTGGCGGCAGCGTAGGCGGCAGGATGCTGCAGCCAGTTTTCAATAGCAGCGACGATCTCTTCTACCTTGTCTGTCACCAGCGTACCGCGGCTGCCCTGCCCTGCCATTTGCGGCACGCAGCTTACGGCCGAGGTAATGGGTACACAACCCCAAAACATGCTTTCAGCCACCACTTTGGGCCATCCTTCTGACCGTGAAATGAACAGCAGAAAATGGCTTTGCTGAAAATGCGCCTTTACTACCGACGCTGGCTGGTTGCCGTGTAGCTGCACCACCTGCGACAGGTCATGCGCCTGCACATAGTCGGCTACAGCCTGCCACTGCTCGCCGGCGCCAAACATGTGCAGCACCACCGGGTGGCCTGCCTGCTGTAGCGCCTGTGCTACTTGTACCGACAAAAGCGGCTGCTTGCCCGGGCTGAACGTGCCGGCAAACATGAGTTGGATGCTGCCCTTGAGCGGCCGCGGCGGCGTTGGCACCTTATCTGCCTCACTATAAGTAGCCGTAAAAAATGCCTTGATATTGCGGGTAGCCCCGGGCCATTCGCCATACACCAGTGCCTGCATGCGGTGCGTCAGCCAGGTGTTCGATAAAATGCGCTGCTGCCAGCGGTAGGTAGTCGGCTGTTGGCTGTTCCAATCCCAGTTGCCGGCATACTTCGCCGTTTTCGGTTTCCAGGGGAAAAAGATCTGCCACACACAGCCCAGCAGTCCCATATTGCCCGGGCAACGCAGGTGAATATGACTGGCCAGCAGCATGGCCCAAATGATTTTGACGCTGCAAACAAGGATGGCAGGAATCGCTTTCAGCACATTGCGCCAGCCCAGCAGGTTAAAATCGGGGATGACGATGTGCCTGAACCTAGCCGGCGCCTCCAGCGCCATCAGCAGGTCCTGCTCATTGTAGGCCTCGGCCGGGCACACAAAAATGGCCGAAGACACATGCCGGCACCAGATATTCATCTCCCGGATGTAGGGAGCATATCCGTAAATTTTTCCGCCATGATAACTGAGCGGCGCATGGGTGACAACTACAAAACTCATGACGACAGGATGGCGGCAAAAGTATTGGCTGCGGTGCTTGCCCGGCAGGTGCGTGTATAAAATGAGCATACTAAGCCATACCTGCTGCTATATTTGATTGCCCCAGTAGCGTACCGTATGAATATTGTCATTTGCCACAACTACAGCAGTTTTTCGTATGCCGATAGTTCGAAGCAACTGGCTCGCCAACTGGCTGGCGAGGGCCACCGGGTATGGTTTATATCGCACCACCAGCCCGATGAAGAGTCCGATACCGCCGGCCTTACCCTGTTGCGATGGCCGCAGCGCCGTCCTACCGGGTGGGCCTCCTGCCTGTTCCTGTATCGGCTGTTGAAAACCGAGCAAATTGACTGTTTACTGGCACATGCAGCTGCCGTAGGCGTAGCCGCACTGGCCGGTAGCTGGGCTGGCACACCCCGTCGCCTTGCCTATTACCACAGCGCCTACCAGGCTGCCGTGGCAGACAATGCCTACCACCCCATGCGGGCAGCCTGGCACCGCTGGCGAAAGCGGTTGCTGTATCGCAGTTTTCACCAGATTATTTGTGTCAGCCGGTTTGCAGCCAACGACCTGACGCGGGTATTTGGCTACCCAGCTGCCCGCACGGTGGTGGTGCCCAATGCGCTGGCCGACCGCGGACTCCGCACACCGCCACCACCCGCCGGTCCACCGTTTGTTTTCTTTTGCCCCGGGCGGGTAGACACCGGCAAAAACACGGCCGACATGATGCAAGGCTTTGTGGCAGCCAGCCAGCATTTTCCGCCGGGCAGTTTTGAGCTGCGCCTGGCCGGCAGCGGCAGTCAGGCCGATGCATTGGCCGCACAATGCCAGCCCTTGGCGCCGCTGGTGCAGTGGCTGGGCGCCCTGCATTATTCACAAATAGATGCCGCCTTTGCGCAATGCCATGTAGCCATGATGGCTACCCGGGCGGAAGCCTTTGGTATGGTAGCCATTGAAGCCATGATGCATGGCCGATTGGCCATGGTATCGGCAGTAGATGCACTGCCCGAACTGGTACAGCACCAACGCACCGGCTGGCTGGTGAATGGACACAGTGCCGACGAGTGGGTAGCAGCCTTTCAGCAGGTATTTACATTGCTGCTGCAGGCGCCGCATTTGTATACCCAATACTGCCAGCAAGGGCGCCAGCACTATTTGCAACACTACCAACAGCAGCCACAACTACAGCAACTGAAGCATTTAATAGGTGTAAAGGGTGCTTAGCGCATTCGGCTATATTTGCCCGCCTATTCAACAGACCAGTTTAAACGGCTCATGCACATCTGCTTCATTGGCGAAATAGCTCGTCCCCAGGTAAAAACAGGCGGCATTGGTTCATTTGTAGCGAACCTGATTCCGGCCCTGCTCAGCCAGGGTGCCCAGGTGTCGGTGATCAGCTACAAGCAGCAGACCCGAGCGGTGGAAACGGAAGAGGCAGAGGGGTTTCGCATTTATTGGATCAATACACACCAATGGGGGCCACTGCGCTGGCTGAAGCGGGCCCTGGATACCAGCCGGGTACTGCGCCAGATACAGCAGCAACAACCGCTGGACATTGTAGAAAGCAGTGAAGCTGGCCTGTTTTTACTGCGCAAGCCGGCCGGCGTATCCTTTGTGGTGCGGCTGCATGGCGGGCATCGCTTTTTTGCTGCCAGTACAGCCGATACTCCTTTCTCCAAAAAGAAAGCCTGGTTTGAGCAACAGTCGCTCAAGAAGGCTGATGCCATCATTGGCGTGAGCCACTATGTGCTGCAGCAAACTGCCGGCTTCTATCCTTTCATTTTGCAAAAGCCACACACGGTCATTCCGAACCCCATTTTGCTACATCGTTTTTCCACACCGGCCAGTACGCAGCCTGTACCAGGTCGACTGCTTTTTATGGGCGCCCTTACGGAAAAAAAAGGCGTTCGGCAGCTCATCATGGCCATGCCTGTCATTGCAGCCAGGTGGCCCACCGCCCAATTGCATATTTATGGCAAGGATATTGCCATGAGACCGAGCGGCGCCTCGTTTAAAGCAGTGCTGCAGCAACTGGTAGCCGAGCTGAACATGGAGGCACATATCCGCATTTTTGAGCCCATTGCCAACGTAGAAGTGCCGGCCGTGCTGGCCGATGCCGAGGTGGTGGTGCTGCCATCGCACATGGAGGCCATGCCGGTAGCCTGGCTGGAAGCCATGGCCATGGGAAAAGCATTTGTAGGAAGCCGCACCGGTCCGGGCCCGGAGGTAGTACAAGCCGGCGAAACCGGCCTGCTGTGCGATCCTTTTGACCCGGCCGATATAGCCGATAAAGTGCTGTACATGCTGCAGCACCCCGAACAAGCAACGCAAATGGGCGCCCGGGCCAGGCAGCTCATTCAGCAGCAATACGGTGCCGACCACCTGGCCGCCACCAACCTGCAATACTTTGGCCAACTGCAACACCCACACCGATAGCAACCGCGTAGATGATGAGAGAAACAAACAAGCCCCGCGTATTCTTATATGTGCCCGATGGCATTGGCGTACGCAACTACCTGTATTCAGACCTGATAGATCACCTGCAGGGCGCCCATGTGGGCATGTATCACCAACTGCCCGACTGGATACTGGCCGAACTGGCAGATCGCCATGCGCAGCCGCTGGAACTGCACCCCCTGCCTGCCTTTGGCGAAAGCAAATGGCAGGTACTGCTGCGGGAGGTAGCCACTTTTGCCCGGCTGCGGCGCAACAGCCGCATCAAGCAGAACCCACGCATTTGGCGCAGCCTGCTGCTGCTGAAAAAACGACGTGGCCTGATGTGGTGGTACTACCTGGCCGTGCAATGGCTGTCGTGGTGGGTAAGCCTGAGCCACGCTGCGGTGTGCAAAGCCGATGCGATGTTGGAGCAATCGTACCTGAAAGGGCGGTATGCGGCAGGCTTTGAAACACTGCTGGCGCAAACCCAGCCTGATGTAATACTGTGTACGCACCAACGGGTACCGGCCGCCGGTCTGATGGCTGCCGTGGCCCGAAAAATGGGCATCCCGGTGGTGTCGGCCATTTTTTCGTGGGATAACCTGCCCAAGAGCCGCATTACGCTACGAGCCGACTACTACATTGTGTGGAGCGACTACATGAAGGCCGAGATGGCCTCCTACTACCCTGAAGTAGCAGCCAACCGCGTACTGCTGACGGGTACGCCGCAGTTTGAATGCTACAGCGCCAGCCACCTGGTAGAAGAGCGGACAGCTTTTTTGCAACGCTACCAACTGCCAACAGACCGTCCGCTGGTGCTTTTGAGCGGCAATGACCTGACCAGTCCCAACGACGAACATTATTTTGAAGACATCGCTTCTACTGTGGCCAAACTGCCCGAGCAAGAGCGGCCACACCTGATTTTGCGTCGGGCTCCCGCCGATCATTCCAATCGGTTTGATGGCATGCTGCAGCGGTATGGGCACCTGTTTTCCGTCATCGACCCCGATTGGCGTCGCACTTCCGAAGGCAACAGTTGGTTTGATGTACTGCCAGCCTACGAAGACGTAAAACTGCTGAGCAACCTTTGCCGCTACTGCCATGTGGTGGTGAATATCGGCAGCACCATGGGGCTCGATTTTGCCCATTTCGACAAGCCGGCAGTGTACCTGCACTACCAAAAGCCGTACAACCAATCCTGGTACGATATCGATTTCATTTACGGCCTTGAGCATTTTCGCACCCTCGATGGGCTGGATGCCGTGGCATGGATCAAATCGGAAGCTGATATATGGCCTGTGCTGCAGGCAGCCATCGGCAGCCCTGATAAAGTGGCTACCGACCGGCTGAAGTGGAAATACCGGCTGACCAACGATATGGCAACTGCCTCGGCCAATATAGCCCGCCTGCTGGTGGAGCTGGCCGCACAACACCGTAAAGGCGTGAACAAGTAAGGCCACAGTCAACCACCTGCAAATCGCATATTTGCAGCGGCAGACCGCTGCCGCATTTTGCCCCCCTACTGACGAACATGAGTACACGAAGAATATGTGTGGTAATCACAGCCCGGCCCTCGTACAGCCGCATCAAAACAGCGCTGGAAGCCATACAACAACACCCGCAGCTCGAGCTGCAACTGGTAGTGGCCGGTAGTGCCCTGCTGGGTCGCTACGGCAATGCCGTTGACTTTATAGAAAAAGATGGCTTTCGGGTAACCGAAAAAGTATTCATGGTGCTGGAGGGCGAAAATCCCACTGCCATGGCCAAAACCACCGGCCTCGGCATCATGGAGCTGGCCAATGTGTTTTACAACCTGCAGCCGCATGCGGTCATTGCCATTGCCGACCGTTTTGAAACAATCGCCATCAGCATTGCCGCCTCTTACCAAAACATACCGCTGGCACACGTACAGGGTGGCGAGGTGACCGGCAACATTGATGAAAAAGTAAGGCACGCCAATACCAAACTGGCCGATATCCATTTTGTGGCCAGCGAGTCGGCCCGGGAGCGGGTCATTCGGCTGGGCGAAGATCCCGACTACGTGTTCAATACCGGTTGCCCTTCCATCGATTTGGCGGCACGAGTATTGAAGAGTCCGGCTCTCAACTTTGATGTATACAGCAAGTATGGTGGCGTAGGCCCTATGCCCGACTATAGCGATGGATACATCGTAGTAATGCAACACCCGGTGACCACCGAATACAGTGCCAGCCGCGAACATGTACTGGAAACCCTGCACGCCCTGCAACAGCAGCCGCTGCCGGTGTTTTGGTTTTGGCCAAACGTAGATGCTGGCGCCGATGGTACTTCCAGCGGCATCCGGCATTTCCGCGAAATACAGCAGCCAGCCAATTTCCACTTCTTTAAAAACATGGAGTCGGAAGACTTTTTGCGCCTGCTGGTAAATTCCAAAGCACTGATTGGCAACAGCAGTGTGGGGATTCGTGAATGCGCCTACCTGGGTGTACCGGTGGTAAACATTGGTACCAGGCAGCATCGCCGCGACCGTGGCCACAATGTGATAGACTGCAACTACAACCGAAACGAAATACAGCAGGCCGTGCAGCATTGGATAAACAACGACCGCCCTACCCAAAGCAACGTGTACGGCGGCGGCAATGCAGGTGTGCAAATGGCAGAACTGCTGGCCACCTTGCCGTTGCGTTTTCATAAAACGATCACTTTTTGACAATGCGCATTTTAGGCTACATACCGGCCAGAGGAGGCAGCAAGGGGGTGCCCGGCAAAAACAAAAAGATGCTAGCCCACCAGCCGCTGGTGGCCTATGCCATCAAGGCGGCACAAATGAGCCATTCCATCAGTCAGGTATATGTATCTACCGATGATGAAGAAATAGCCGAGATAGCCCGCCGCATGGGAGTAGATGTACCGAGGCTACGCCCCGCCGAACTATCGCAGGATGCCAGCCCGGTGCTGGACGCAATTGACAGCGATGTGCAGGTTTTAGCAGCACAAGGTGCGTCTTTCGACTTTATTGCCATCATACAGCCTACCAATCCTTTCAGACCGGCCGGGCTGATAGATGCCTGTGCCGGCAAGTTGCTTGAAGCAAATGCTGACAGCATTTTTACCACGGTAGAAGTGCCGCAGAAATACAATCCGCATTGGGTATTTGAAAATGATGCCGACGGCTACCTGCGACTGTCCACCGGCGAAGAAAGTATCATCACCCGCCGCCAGCTATTGCCGCCTGCCTTTATCCGCGATGGTTCGGTATACATCTTCAGAACCAGCCTGCTGGCGCAACGCACCATTTATGGCCAGCGCATCGTTGGCTACGATCTGGGCAGCACGCCCATTGTAAACGTAGATACGCCGGAAGACTGGGAGCAAGCAGAAAACATGGTGGAAGATTTTTTGAAGAACAACCCCGCCTATTTGTAGCAACGCATTATGTGTGGAATAGCAGGCATTATTGGAAACGGCGACCCGCAACTGCTGCAGCAAATGCTGCAGGCGCAGGCGCACCGTGGCCCCGACAACTGCAGCACCTGGCAGCATCAGCAAGTGGCACTCGGGCACAATCGTCTTTCCATCATCGACCTGAGTGATGCCGGCAACCAGCCCATGCACAGCCATAGCGGCCGCTACAGCATTGTGTTCAATGGCGAGGTGTACAACTACCGGGAGCTGCGCACCCAATACCTGGCCGCCGAAACCATGCATAGCGAAAGCGATACCGAAGTAGTGCTGGCGCTGTATGAGAAAATGGGTGCCAACATGCTGCCGCTCCTCAACGGCATGTTTGCGATGGCCATTTGGGACCAGCAAACACAAACACTGTTTGCAGCCCGCGACCGCTTTGGGGTGAAACCATTTTACTACAGCCAGCAACAAGGTCAATGGCTGTTTGCCAGCGAAATCAAATCGCTGTGGGCGGCTGGTGTACCAAAAAGGCCCGACGAAAATGTGTGGGCTGGCTTTTTTGCCCACGGCCTGTACGGACAGCCCCACGAAACCTTTTGGCAACAAATAGCCGCCTTGCCGGCGGGCCATTGCCTGCGGCTAAATGCATCCGATCTGACACCGCATGTACAGCGCTGGTACGTATTTGAAGAAGCGGTACAACAGCAGCCCGATGTGACGGAGGCCACCTGGATGGAAGCCTACCACGCTTTGCTGCAAGATGCCGTGCAATTGCGCTTTCGGGCCGATGTGCCAGTGGGCTTCAACCTGAGTGGCGGACTGGACAGCAGTACCCTGCTGGCAGCCGTGCACGAAGCTTTTCCGGCCAACCAAACCATCCGGGCCTACAGCTTTTACTGCGCCGACGAACGCTACGACGAACTGCCGTGGGTACAGCAGCTGATAGCCCACACCGGCAAACCATTGGAAGCAGTATTGCTGTCGGTAAAGGATGTGCCTGCACTGGCTGCCCAAATGACGATGCAGCAGGATGAGCCTTACGGTGGCATTCCTACCATTGCCTACGGACAGGTGTTCAAAACAGCCCGTTCGATGCGCAGTATTGTACTGCTTGATGGGCAGGGCATGGATGAAGCCTGGGGTGGTTACGATTATTATTACAAAGCTGGTGACGGCATTGTGCAAGGCACCCAGCAAAGCCCGGTATTGCCACATACACTGGTACCTGCTTTTGCTGCGCAAAGCCAGGCGGGCCAGTACCCTGCCCCTTTCGACAACCGACTGCAAAACCTGCAGTACCGCGATATTTTTTACACCAAAATACCTCGGGCCCTGCGCTTCAACGACCGGGCCAGCATGCTGCATAGCACCGAACTGCGGGAGCCTTTTTTGGATTACCGGCTGGTAGAGTTTGCATTTGCCATGCCGGCCGACCGCAAATATTTCAACGAACAAACCAAGTACGGCCTTCGCCAGTATGCCCGCCAGTACATTGGATCGCAGCTGGCCCTGGCCCCCAAGCGCCCCTTGCAAACGCCGCAGCGTGAATGGCTGCGCCACGAACTGCGAGATTGGGCCGACGACCTGATACAATGGCTAAGTGGTCCGGGTAATCCCGGCTGGTTTGACAAACAAGCCGTGCTGACCACCTGGCAGCAATACCTGCAGGGCCAAATGGACAACAGCTTTTTTGTGTGGCAGTGGCTGAATACGGCCATGCTGCTGCAAGCCCCCTAAGCACCATGCAGCCTGGATCTGCCGATATCGCCCCTCGCCCCGTATTGGCCCTGCTGGTGCCCGATGGGGTGGGCCTGCGCAACTACCTGCTCAGTTCGTTGCCCGCAAGGCTGCATGCAGCCGGCTTCCAACTCATCGTTATTCACCGCCTGGACAATGCCGCCATCGACATGGTACGCCGTGTACATGGCGATATTTTCAGCACCGTAGCCCTGCCCGATCTGCCACCGGACCGATGGGGAGATTTTTTGCGGCGGTTCTGCCTGTTTGTGCGCCTGCAGCGCAATGCCCGACTACTACAAAACGAAAGCATTGCTGACAACTGGTTTTACTTCAGCCTGCTGAAAGGCCGGAAGAAAATCCTGTTCAGCGCCTTGAACACAGTAGCCGGTTGGATAGCCCGTAGCCCCCGGCTGGCCGATGCAATGGAGAACTACCAACGGCGCCGGCTATTGGCTACTGACTACGCAGCCCATTGCCGCCAACTGCTGCTGCAAGTAAAGCCGCAGGTACTACTATGCACCCACCAGCGTTCGATAGAAGCGGCCTACCTGATGGAAGCAGCGAACGAAGCCGGCATCTGCACTGCCAGCGTGGTGTTTAGTTGGGATAATTTGCCCAAAACACGCATCACTTACCAGGCGCAGCACTGGCTGGTATGGAGCCAGTTCATGGCAAAAGAGTTCGGCCAATTGTATCCGCAGGTACCCGCCAAGCACGTGCATGTGACCGGCACCCCACAGTTTGAAGGCTACTACAATCCGTCTATCGTATGGGAGCGCCACACCTTTATCGACAAGCTACAGTTACC
>CANHEC010000018.1 GCA_947459455.1 Chitinophagaceae bacterium | reverse complement strand
TGTCATCGTTCATGGGCAGGTGCCAGGTAATGATGCGGAAGCTGCTATCGGGCGCATACAGGGTGGGGGCCATCTGCATACTATCGTACTGAAAATAGAAAGAGTAGGGAACAGCCAGGCTGCGCACCAGCAGGCGGGTAAACATGCTGTCGGCCCGCAGGCGATCGGTCACCAGGGTGTCATCCAGCAGCCGGTTGCCATAGGTCTGCAGGCTATCGTCCAGCAGGCGCAGGCGCTTCAGGTTGGCCGCACTAATGCTGCCGGCAGGTGAAGGCTGGCCTGAAGTGAGCAGCACGCTGCCCAGCAAACAGGCGAGGAAAATAAAACGCATAGGCGCAAGGTATTCAATCACCCCAAAACGCCGGGAAGTGGCGGATATTTTAACGGGGAAGTCCGAAAGTCCGAAGGTCCGAAAGTCGGGAAGTCGGGAAGACCGAAAGTCCGTTTCGAAAGGTTTCCGAAAATTGGTCAACGCTATTCAGGCATTGCCACCTTGCTAGCTGCTAGCCGACATCTGCCAACTTCAGTATTTTCGCTGCCCTTATGCACATCGATATCCTGACTGTACTGCCCGAATTGCTCGAGAGCCCGCTGAACCACAGCATCATGAAGCGAGCCCAGGACAAGGGCTTGCTGACCGTGCAGGTGCATCACCTGCGCCGCTGGGCGGTAAACGAGTACGGTCAGGTAGACGATTACCAATACGGCGGCGGTGCGGGCATGGTGATGATGTGCGAACCCCTGGTGAAGGCCATCGAAGCACTGCAGGCCGAGGGCGGCCCGTTCGACGAAATCATTTACATGACGCCCGACGGCAAGCGCTTTGAACAGCGGGACGCCAACCAGCTGAGCCTGAAAGGCCGCCTGCTCATCATTTGTGGCCATTACAAAGGCATCGACGAACGGGTGCGGCAGCACCTCGTTACCCGCGAAATATCGATTGGCGATTTTGTGCTGAGCGGGGGTGAAATACCCGCAGCCTTGGTGGTAGATGCCATTGGTCGGCTGCTGCCCGGTGTGCTCAACGACGAAACGTCGGCGCTGTTCGATTCGTTTCAGGATGGGCTGCTGGCCCCGCCTGTGTACACCCGCCCTGCCGATTTCAACGGCTGGAAGGTGCCCGATATATTGCTGAGTGGCGACCCGCGAAAAATAGAAGACTGGCGCCACGACCAGGCTGTACAGCGCACTGCCGAGCGGCGCCCCGATTTGCTGGGCGATCAGTTCTGATACCGTTCATCCATTTCTTGCTGGCGAGTGGGCTGTTTAACCGTCCTATCAAACCTGTGGCGGCTACTTTTGCGGCCCTTCGCACTTCCGGTATGAGAAAATTTCAATGGGCAATTATTTGTTGGCTGGCAGCGTTTGGTACCGCCCGGGCTCAGGGGCCTGCTATCAAGCTGGCCGGTAGCCTCACACCCCTGCAGCGATCATTCAGCACCAGCATTCGCAAAACAAACGTGCCGGTAAAAGTGGATGGCAAGCTGGATGAATCGGTATGGCAGGAGGGGAATGGCATCACCGGCTTTTGGCGAAAGTTTCCGACCGATGGAGCTCCCGGTGCCCGCCAAACCCTGGTGCGCATCACATTTGATGACAAAAACCTGTACGTGGGCGCCATTGCCTACGATTCGGGCAAAGCCTTTATCCAAACCCTGAAGCGGGATGGTGGCCACGATGGCAGCGATGGTTTTGCCATTGTGCTCGATCCATTGAACCAACATACCAACGGCTTCTTTTTTGTGGTCAATGCCTTCAATTCGCAAAGCGAAGACCAACTGACCACCAGCGATGGGCCCAATTTCAGCTGGGATCATACCTGGTACAGTGCCACCAGCCGCCATGCCGATCATTGGGTGGCCGAAATGGCCATTCCCTTCAAATCGCTTCGGTACAACAGCAGCCAGCCTTTTTGGGGCCTCAATTTTGTACGGATAGATACCAAAACCAACGAGTACAGCTGCTGGACCAAAGTGCCGGTCAACTTTGCCAGCTGGGACCTTGGCTACACAGGTGCCCTGTACTGGGAGACACCGCCGCCGGCCGCCGGTAGCAATATTGTGCTGAACCCCTATGTGACCGGGCAGGTGACCAGTGCGCAAACCAATGGCAGCCAGCAGTACAACGGGAAAGCCAATGCAGGCTTCGATGCAAAAGTGGGCCTCACTTCTTCGCTCAACCTCGACCTGACGGTGAATCCCGATTTTTCGCAGATTGAAGTAGACCGCCAGGTCACCAACCTGACGCGGTTCAACATCTTTCTTCCCGAGCGGCGCACTTTTTTTTTGGAAAACGCCGACTTGTTTGCCAACTATGGCATGGATCCCATCCGGCCTTTTTACAGCCGCCGCATTGGGCTCGATGCCAATAACCAGACCGTTCCCATTTTGGCGGGTGCCCGGGTTACCGGCAGTGTGACGCCCTCTACCCGCCTGGGTGTGCTAAACATGCAAACTGGAAATAGAGGCAATTACAAAGCAGAAAATTTTACGGCAGTCAGCGTCAACCAGCGTGTGCTGAAGCGTTCCAGCATCCGCACCTATTTTCTCAATCGGCAGGGCTTTTTGAGTGAAGAAGAGAAGCGGCTGAACCCGCTGGCGGCTTATGGCCGAAATGCCGGTACAGAATGGGTGTACACCAATACGCCCGGTACGGTGAATGTGTGGGGTGCTGTGCACAAATCATTCAAGCCCGGTATCCACAACGCCGATTTGTTTTGGAACGGGGGCTTTGCAGTCGATAAGCGTCGTTTCAATGTGGTGTTCGATTGGGTAGATGTAGGTACCAACTACTATACCGATATGGGTTTTGTGCAGCGCATCGAAAACTACGATGCCTTGCGTGATACCACGATTCGCATGGGATTCAAGCATTTTTACAACGAGATGCAATACCGCATATTTCCAAAGGATAAAGCGGTGAACACGATGCGCTTGAACATGGAAAACTTTGTGGTATGGAACCCGGATGGCAGCTTCAATGAGCGGAACCATACTTTCAATACCAACCTGCAATTCAACAATACCAGCAATGTGTTTGGCGGTGTTCAGTTCAATGAAGTGCAGCTGTTGTATCCCATTTCATTTACTGGTGGCAAGCCGCTGCCGGCGGCCAATTATCGTTTCTGGCGCTATTTTGCCGGCTACGATGCCGATTTCAGAAAGCCGGTGGCGTTTGGCGGCCGCTTTAGTGTAGGCGAATTTTACGGTGGGCAGTTTACCTCGCTGCGGGGTACGCTCAGCTGGCGGCATGTGCCCAATTTTAGCCTGGTGCTGCAGGCCGAGTACAACAGGCTGAAGTTTCCCGGCGACTACGGCGAAGGGGAGATACTGCTGATAGCACCCCGGATCGATGTCAATTTCAGCACCAGTATTTTCTGGACCACGTTTTTGCAATACAATACACAGGCAAACAACTTCAATATCAATAGTCGTTTTCAATGGCGCTTCCGCCCCATGAGCGACCTGTATGTGGTGTATACCGATAACTACTTTACCGACCCGTTGTTGAAAAACAAGAACCGGGCGCTGGTGCTTAAGCTCAACTACTGGCTGAACATCTGATGCGACCCTGCTGCAGCAGCTGTTAGTCGATGATCTGGCAAATTTTGCACACGTGAATGAGGGCACTGGTATCTACCGCACCGGTGCGTTTCAGCATGTTGCGCCGGTGGTTGTCTACAGTGTTTACGCTCAGGTACAGTTTGGCGGCTATTTCCTTTGAACTGCCACCTTCTGCAATCATTTTCAGTATCTCTATTTCGCGGGAGGATAAGATATCCTGTGGTAGCAGCTGGTCCGTATCGGAATGGTAGTGGTATACATGGT
Source organism: Chitinophagaceae bacterium (assembly GCA_947459455.1). Taxonomy (GTDB): domain Bacteria; phylum Bacteroidota; class Bacteroidia; order Chitinophagales; family Chitinophagaceae; genus Phnomibacter. The sequence continues at coordinate 9,068 of CANHEC010000018.1, read as the reverse complement.
CGGCTATTTTGTAGCGATACCACCAGATGCCATCGGTCAGAAATGGCTCCACGTCATGAATCAAAAACATGCCGATAAGCGGGTTGCCCTGCTCATCGTACAGCAGCGGAAATGATTGAAATATGCATCGGTGCATATTTCCCTGCCGGCAGGTAATATTGCAGTTTACGTAGGTGCTGCTGTAGTTTTTTTTGCCACTGGCGGGCAGGGTGTGCAGCAGGCCGGAGGTAGTCTTCGTATTTCGAATGGCTACTTCTACCTGTTTTGGATGGATACAGGAAATAATGAACCGCGGCCCTTCGCCCAAAATCTGATCGGGCTCGGCGCCAAAATAGCGGGCGGTGTTGCGGTTGAGGTGATAAATACTGAAGTCGTGATAGCCAAAAAACACGGCCCGCAGGTTGCTGTGTTCAGCCTGATCGAGTATAGCACTCTGTGTCAGCAGCTCTTTTACCTGCTGTTGAGTGGGCTGGCTGGGATAATAGCGGCTCCAAATCTCCCGCACTCGGAGGTGAGCTTCTTCAGGCAAAATCATCAGGCAACAAGTTAGCGTGGGGTAACGCCAAAAATAGTCATTTCGACTATTGGCCAATCCTTTAGTCGGCGTAACATTTGCTCTACCATTTACCATTAAGTCTAGTAAGACGAGCGGGGGGCCATACACACGGTCACCCCTCGTTTTATGGTAAGGAACAGATGGTCCCCCCACCCGCTCCATTTTCGATACTACCCTGAAGCGAATTTCAAAGCACAGAAGCCGGTCCAACCGGCTTTTTTGCTGCCTGCTGGTGGGGTGGTATGGGCCACAGGCAGCGCACCCGGGTGCCCTGCTGCGGCTGGCTGCTGATGTCGAGGCGGCCGCCGTGTTTCTCCACAAATTCGCGGCTGATGAGCAGGCCCAGCCCGGTACCTTTTTCGCGGGCCGTACCCCGCCGGGTAGCGCCCACATGGGTGGTGAGTATTTCCTGTACCATACCGGCGTGCATGCCAATGCCTTCATCGGCTATCTCTATCACCACCTGCTGTGGCTCTTGCCAGGCGCTAATGGTAACCATGCCATTTGGCCGGCTGAATTTGATGGCATTGCTGAGCAGGTTGCGAATCACAAAGTCCAGCATCGCTTCATCGGCCCAGGCCCGTAGCTGCCCATCGGCTACCGAGCGAATGCTGACGTGCTTGAGATGCGCCTGCAGGTGCAGCACCCGAATACTTTTATCAATCAGTTCCTTTACGGCTACCGCCTGCGGCTGAAAGGAGAGCAGGTTCATTTGGCTTTTGCTCCACTGCAGCAAATGGAACAACAGGCGATTCAAATGATCCAGCGAGTCCTGCGCCTCCTGCACCAGTTTGTGCTTTTCTTCTTCGCTCAGCTTTTCGTGGTGTTCTGTCAGTAGTTTCAGAAAGCTTTGCATGGTGGCCAGGGGATTGCGCAGGTCGTGTGTAATCACACTGAAGAGTTTATCCTTAAGGCTGTTCAGCTCTTGTAGTTTTTCATTTTTCTGCCGCAGCGATTGCGTTTGTGCTTCTACCTGTTTTTCCAGCTGGCGGCGCTGGTCTTCTATCAGTTGTTTTTTTTCTTTTTCAGTTTCCAGTGCCAGCCGTTCTTTTTCCAGCCGCTGCTGTTCCAGTTCCAGCCGGGTCTGGTTGTAGCGGCTGGCCAGGCCCAGCGCAAACAATACCACCTGAATAACAACGCCTATTTGCACAAAGTACCGCGTCATCCAGCTGTCGCCTATCAGGCCCACTTCGCGAAGAATGAACAAAATGGCACCCGCCACCAGCGGCGCATTGGCCAGCATAAAATAAAAGGCCGGCCGGTAGCCCTGCCGATAGCCTTGAATACCTGCCACCAGCATAATCACCAGCACCAGCGTATTGGTAATGCCAATGAAGTTGACCAACGGAGCCAGCCAATCGATATTCAGCAAATAGGTAATGAGGCCTGCCAGCAGCGTGCCCATCATAATGGCAGCCAGTACATTCATTGCCCGGTTGATACCCGGCAGCATGCCGGGCGAGTGCAGGTAGGTGCGGGTAAACCAAAGCCGCGACAAGCTGGTGGCGGGTACGATCAGCGTGTAGCACCAAAGATCCCAGCGGGGGCTGCGTGGCCACAGGTACTCAATAGCAAAGCCATAATAGTAGGCAAAGTAGAAACCAATACCCGCAATGCTGAGTACGTAGTGCAGGTAGCTGGCATCCTTTACTGCAAAAAACAAAAAGAGATTATACAGCCCCATTACAATGATGATGCCGATGAAAATGGCTTGCCAGAAATGGCGACTGCTATTCTCCGCTTCGTATTGGGCAGCGCTGTACACCGTTACCTGCAGTGGCGACTGCCGCAGCAGGCTATAGCCTGCCTGTGCGCTGAGGTAGCACGTCAATTGCTGACCCGGCAGCAGCGTAAGGCTGGCCATGTTTTGATAATGAAACACCGGCTTTTGCAAAGGCGATACCTGCTTGCCGCTCCACTGCGGAGCCGGCCCCTGCATGGGTATCAGTGCGGCCTGCCAGGTGTAGGGCAGACGCAGGTATACCTGCTTTGGTTGCGGGCTGCTATTGCGCAGCACCAGCTGTGCTACCTGCTGCTGCAGCAGCGGCGCCTGGTTGGCCGGGGCAGCAGGGTGAAGGAGCCGGGCACCCAGCCCTGGCTGCAATGAATCGGCTGCTGGCAGCGGCTGCCACTGTAGTTGCTGCACCGTCAGGCGCATGGGGCGAGCCAACTGCCCCACCTCTACCACCGGCTGGCCATGGGCGGCCAGTGCCAGCAGCAGCCAGCTAACCAAATCGAAAAATTTTGGCATCTTAGTAAGCGCCCATACTAAAGCGGGCTACTACTCATGCTTCAAAATAAAATAGCAACCTGCCTGTTGGGTACTGTGCTGCTGCTGGGCCATGCCAGCTGGGCACAAGCCGAACTCTTTTCTCCATTTGTATTCGAAGGAAAGCGAGGCGATAGCCTAGGCTGCCGCCTGCTGATACCCGATGCCAATACAATGCGCAAGCTGCCCCTCGTTATCTTCTTGCATGGCTCTGGCGAAAGGGGGAGCGATAACAAAGCGCAACTGAAGTGGGGCGTACAAAGTTTTGCTACCACACAGCAAATGAAGCTGAACCCGGCCATTGTGGTGGCGCCGCAGTGCCCCGCTGGCCAAAGCTGGTCGAATGAAGACGAGACCGGTGATAAAATCACCATCCGCAAGGAGCCTTCTGCAGCTGGTGCGCTGGTAATGGAGCTGATTGATAGTCTCATCAAGCGCCTGCCTGTCGATACCAATCGTATCTACATTACCGGCTTGTCCATGGGTGGTTTTGGCACGTTCGATCTGGTGGCCCGTTATCCGCACCGTTTCGCTGCTGCTTTGCCCGTGTGTGGTGCTGGTGATCCTGCTACGGCGCCTGCCATGGCCAAAGTACCCATGTGGATTGTAACCGGTGCTGAAGATCCTGCGGTCAGCCCCGAAATGACGCATCGCATGTTTGTAGCCCTTCGTGCTGCCGGCGCCCGGCCCGGCTATACCGAGTATCCCGAAGTAGGCCACTTTTCGTGGATACACGCTTACAGCGATGAACTGATTTTGCAATGGCTGTTTCGGCAGCGCAAGACAACGCGATAAAAAAACAACGGCGTTCGTACATCACGAACGCTGTTGTTTTTTAGCCTCAGCAATTCACTATTTCACACCCACCACCGGCAGGCTCTTCTCCCGGATCAGTGCATTCAGCTTGGGTAGCTCTGTGTCTTTAATGGCTTTCAGTTTAGCCAGCTGGGCATCTACCTGCGCTGCTACCACCTCGTAGGCTTCCAGTACTTGTTTGGCGGGGGCGCCATTGCCGGTGGCCGCTACGCGGTACACACTGCTCAGCTTATCGTCCAGCTTTATGGGGAAGTTCAGCACATCCTGCCCACTCTTGGCCTTGGTCTGGTGCAGCTCTTCTTCTACCGCGGTCATCTGCTTTTGCAGCGCCTCGGTCATCTCTTTCACTTCCTTCGGGCAGTCTTTGCCCCAGCGGCCGGTCAGTTCGTTCATTTGCTTTTTCAGTTCGGCCATGTCTTTCTGGGCTTTGATCACTTCGTCAAACTTGGCCTGTGCTTTGCGCAAGAAAGCAAACTGCGCTTCGTACTCGGCCTGCGAAATGGGGTAGTTGGGATCGGCGATGACAGTAAAAGGTACCTCTGCGCTATCGGCCCCTACCTTGAATTTGGCCAGGTATTGGCCGGGTGGCGCCATGGCCACCATGCGGGCACGGTTCCACAGTATCACGGTTTCGGGTACGCTTTCGCCCTCGGGGTAGTTCAGGTCCCAGCTAAAGCGGTTGAGGCCCGCCTGCAGCTCCAGCTTGTTGTCTTTGCTATCGGTGCTGTAGGTTTTAATCACGTTGCGGTTTTTATCCATTACCACCACGCTGGCTTTGGTGCTGTCGCTCACGCTTTTTACATAAAAAGGAATGACGGCACCGCCGAGTGGGTTTTGGCCCACATTGCGTTCGGCACCACCTGCCGCAAAGCCACCACGCCGGCGGCCAGCCACTGCCATGCGGTAGGCCGGGGCGGGTGCAAACACCTTCAGGTTGGCATTGGCCACCTCGGGCTGGTATTCCTGCACAGGCGTCAGGTCGTCTATTACCCAAATGCTGCGGCCCTGGGTGCCCACTATCAGGTCGTTGTTTTTAATGGTCATATCGGTAATGGGCACGATGGGCAGATTCAGCTGAAAGCTGTTCCAGCTGGCACCATCGTTGTAGCTGATGTACATGCCGTACTCGGTACCGGCATACAGCAGGCCGGCCCGTTTTTTATCGGCCCGTATGGCACGGGTAAAGTGCAGGCGGGGAATGCCGCCATCAATGCGCTTCCAGGTTTTGCCGTAGTCCTCTGTTTTCAGCAGGTAAGGCGTAAAATCGTCGAGCTTGTAGCGGGTGCCGGCAAAGTAGGCGGTGCCTTTTTTGAAAGGATCTACTTCTACGCAGTTCCACATCATTTGCACCGGCAGGTCTTTCGGGGTTACGTTCTCCCAGGTCTTGCCACCGTCTTTACTCATGTGTATCAGGCCATCGTCGCTGCCGCTCCACAGCAGGTCTTTTTCCAGGGCACTTTCGGCCGCAGTAAAAATGGTGCAGTAGTATTCTACCGATGTATTGTCTTTGGTAATGGGGCCTCCGCTCGGGCCTTGCTTGCTACGGTCGTTGGTGGTCAGGTCGGGGCTGATCATTTCCCAGCTGCGGCCTTCATTTTCGCTTACAAACAAGTGGTTGCCGGCGGCATACAATCGCTTGGGATTGTGCGGGCTGAAGAAGATGGGATAATTCCACTGAAAGCGATACTTGGCAGCATCGGCACCAGCGCCCATATTGTCTACCGGCCACACGTTGATGAGGCGGCTTTCGCCCGTTTTATGATCGCGTCGCTCCAGCAGGCCCATGTAGTTGCCACCGTAGGTAATCTCGGGATTCAGCGGATCGGCCACCACGTAGCCACTTTCGCTGCCGGCGGCGTCTTCCAGGTCGTTGTTGGTAATGGCGCTGCCATAGGTGCGGCTTTTAATGCGGAAAGCACCATTGTCTTGCTGCCCGCCCATGATGCGGTACGGAAACGCATTGTCGGTGCTGACGCGGTACACCTGCACGGTGGGCTGGTTCATGTAGGTGCTCCAGTTTTGGCCGCCATCAAAGCTCACTTGTGCACCACCATCGTCGGCCACTATCATGCGGCGGCCATTCTCGGGGTCTATCCACAGGTCGTGGTGATCGCCGTGTGGGGTGCGGTAGGGGCTGCTGAAGTTGCGGCCACCATCGCGGCTCACCATCAGGTTTACGTTGGGGGCATACACCAGGTTTTCGTTTTGCGGGTCTACAAACACGCGGGTGTAGTACCAGGCCCGCTGGCGTATGTTGTTGTCGCTGCTGCGCAGTTCCCAGGTTTGGCCGCCATCTTCGCTGGCGTACAGGCCGCCTTTCGCATTTTCAATAATGGCGTACAGTTTGTTGGTATTGCTGGGCGCTATGGCCACGGCATTGATGCCCCACACCCCTTTGGGCAGGCCCTTGCTGGCGCTGATGTTTTGCCAGGTTTCGCCACCATCGGTGCTCTTCCACAGGCCACTGCCTTCGCCGCCGCTTTCCAGGGTGTGCGGTTGGCGTATTACCCGCCAGGTGGTGGCAAACAGTACGTCGGGATTGCCGGGTTCGGCTACTATTTCAAATCCGCCGGTTTGCTCATTTACATACAGCACCTGCTTCCAGGTTTTGCCGCCATCGGTGGTTTTAAAAATGCCCCGCTCCTTATTGGGTCCAAACAGGTGGCCCAGTACAGCGGCCCATACCACGTCGGGGTTTTTGGGATGCACTACCAGCCGCACAATGTGTCGGCCATCTTTCAGGCCAATGTTGCGCCAGGTTTTACCGCCATTATCGCTGCGCCAGGCGCCGCCCAGTCCTTCGCTTACGTTGCCGCGAACAGTCTTCTCGCCTTCGCCTACGTAAATGATGCTTTCATCGCTGGGGGCCACGGCCACACTGCCAATGGTACCGCCAAAAAAGCCATCGCTGATATTGGTCCAGTTGCTGCCGCCATCGGTGGTTTTCCAAACACCGCCTCCGGTAGCCCCAAAGTAGAAGGTGTTTTTGTTTTTATAACTACCCGCTACCGCTGCACTGCGCCCTCCTCTGAAAGGGCCAATCAGGCGGTATTCCAAGTTTTTGAATACAGCAATTTCCTGCGGAGCAGCAGGGGGCGGCGGCGTGGCCGCTTGCTTTTTTTGCGCTATGCCTGCGCTGCTAAGCAGCACAAGAGCGGCGGCAAGCCAATGTTTTCGCATCATACAGTGTTGTTTTTGGTAAAAAACCGAGGCGGAAATATACACCCGGTTAGACGACGAACCTCCCCCGAGCCAGTAAAGACCGATACGGATACGGAAGTGCCGCACCAGCCACGGGCCGGGGCAGCTTCAATTAAAAACAATGGGGCAGGCAAGCCGCACAAAACGCCGCTTGCCCATCAATGGGGGCAGGAATATGGGCTTCACCGCCAGTGCTACTATGAAGCGACAGTGGCGATGGCACCGTTCGGCTGTGTGCTGCTATGTAGCTTGGGGGATTGTCAAACCTTAGTTCGCCCTGCGACTGCATCATAGCACATACGACAGCGTACAGGCATAAAAGCCACCGTTGACCACGCTGAACCATGATGCATTCGGATTGGCCACATTGGCCCTGATGCCCATGCTGCCATCGGTTTTTATCAGCAGCAGGCCGGTAGCCGGCGTGCCATTCACCAGTACCGAAATGGTTTGCCGTACCGCATCGTTGGCTGGCCTGAACCGGGCGGGCAGCCCATTCAGCACCAGCTCGCTTACCGGCGTGATGCTCATGTTCACCACATCTCTTGGCAGAGTAATGGTGACCTGCCGGCCGGTGCGCACCACCCGGTAGTTGTAGTTGCTGTGGTACACATTGGCGCCATTAAAGATGTTGGAGCTAATCGTTGCTTCTTCATAGTGGTTGAGCGATGCAGCAGTGCCGCCGGCAGTAGGCAAATAAATGCCGTCGGTAAACAAGGCATCGCCGGCTACATGCAGTTGTCGCTGCGGATCGGCGGTACCAATACCAACGCGGCCCGTGCTGTGTTTAATCACCAGTCGGTTCAGGTAGTTGGTGTGCAGGCTCAGGTCGCTGGCCGACAGTGTACCAACCAAACCGCCGCCGGCATTGGCGCCCACATCTACCTGGTGGTCGTTACTTTTTACTGAGAGTGTGGCATTGGCAGCAGTTGTTTCAAAGTAGCCCAGGCTGGTGCCGGTGCTGCTCACATGTAGCTGCGCAGTGGGGTTCATCGTTCCGATGCCTACATGGCCGGTCGCATTTTTGATAATCATGCGATCATCTTTCGAGGTTTGAAAGCGTACATCGGTATTGGTAAGGGTGCCCAGGTAGCCACCATTGGCATCGGCCCCCAGTTCCATGGCCATGGTAGGGGTACGCACCAGTAAATAGCCGCTGGCTGCTTGCGACTCCATGACAGCCACCTGCGAAAACTGGTGGCGCACATGTAGCCTTCCCAGCGGGTGAATGGTACCGATGCCCACATACCCTCCTTCGCTCACATAAAGCCGATCGGCACCTCCGGTGATAATTCTGAAAGGTTCGTTGTTGTACATCCCGCCCACAAACCCGCCGGCATTGTCGGTGCCCAGGCTGGCGTAGGTGGTGCCGTTGTGCACTACAATGCTGGCAGCATCTTTCAGGTTTCTGAAAAAAGCAACGACGCTGTTGGAGTCCTGCTGGCTCACCTGCAGCGGAAAGCCCGGCGAGCTGGTGCCAATGCCCACATGACCTTTATCGCCCGACACCACAATGCGATCGACAGCGCTGGTTTGGATTCTGAATGCAGCATTGTTGCCAGCCGTACCCACAAAGCCGCCGTAAAAATCAGCCCCAAGGGTACTATAGGTGGTCTCGTTGTGGGTGATAATGCTGGCATAGCCACCCAAATTGCTAAACGTGGAAATGACGGAGTTGACACCCCGATGGCTGACATGCAAGGGTGAGCCTGGCGAACTGGTACCAATGCCAACATTGCCAAGACTGTCTAAAAAGAGCAGGTAGTCTTTGATGCCTGTTCTGACAAAATTCAATCCTTTGGCTGCCAGATTGATGTGAAAGCGGGTAGAATCTGCTCTGTCTACAAATGAGATCAATTCCACATTGTTTCCGGTGCCTTTTATGGTGAGCGGCCGGTTGGGCTGGTTGGTATTGATGCCTACATGCTGGGCGTGGGCGGCCGATAGCAGGGCGAAGCTGGCGACGACAAGGAAGCTACATTTCATGGCTGTGTTTTTTCGGTGCTGATGAATGGGGAGGGTGCTGCACAGGCATGCTGGTAGATGTGTGCCGTTGTGCTTCCTAAAAGTGAAATATCACAGCCGCCTGCCGCTATTTCAGGCGAGGCAAAACGAGGCAAATAGCCGGACAAAGCGAGGCCGGGCCGCCAGGCAGTCTTGTTGGTGGAACTTTTCTTGCGCAGCCATTACAGCTGGCCAATCAGTTGGTCCAGGTCTTGCGTACCC
>CANHEC010000017.1 GCA_947459455.1 Chitinophagaceae bacterium | reverse complement strand
TTCGAAGTTTCAAGGCGGCCGTGCCCTACAGAAATGACTTTTTTGGCGAAGCCTGCTTTGCCCGCAATGGCACGCTGCTGATTGTGAAACCTACCCTCGGAATCTCGCAGCCAGCAGGCCAATCAGCCAGTACCCAATTCCACAACTATTGAGTGATTCAGCATTGCCACTGCCCTTTACAAATTAGCCTGAAAAAAAGCAGACGCTCTTGCTGTCATTATTCAGCCAGCCTGCCTGCCGTTCACTTTCTAACCGCTTCCTCTATCACGGTCGTTAGTTGTTGGCAAACTTCCGCTACTTGTTCGTAGCTCATTACAAGTGGAGGCGCTATGCGCAGGCAGTGCGGCGCAAACAAGAACCAATCGGTGACCAGCCCGGCCTGCACCGCCGCGTGGCAAATGCGCTGGCACAGCTCGGCCGATGCAAACTCTACCGCCAGCAGCAGGCCCCGCCCGTGAATGGCCCGGATAGCCGGATGCTGCAAGTGCTGCCGAAACAGCGCTTCCTTCTCCAGCACGGTACCAAATGCATGCGAATCGGCCGCATCGGCCAGCTGCAGCAATACTTCGAACCCCGCCAGCCCGGCAGCGCAGCACACTGGGTGCCCCGCAAAAGTGCTGATATGGCCCAGCACCGGATTGAATGTAAGCTGCTGCATGTGCTGCCGCGAAGCGATAAAAGCGCCCAGCGGTAGTCCGCCGCCCAGGGCCTTGCCTAGCAGCAAAATATCGGGCACTACGCCATAGGCCTCAAAAGCCCATAGGCTACCGGTGCGGCCAAAGCCGGTTTGTATTTCATCGAAAATGAGCAGGGCGCCTACATCGGTGCAGCGCTGGCGCAAGGCCTGCAGCCATGCACGCTGGGCAGGTTGGGCCCCGGCTTCGGCCTGCACCACTTCGGCCACTATGGCAGCCGTGTAGCAGCTGATGTCGGCCAATGCAGCATCGGTATTGAACTGCGCATGCCGCACATCGGGCAGCAGGGGCCGGTAGGCATTGCGCCAGTATTCGCCACCCATCAGGCTGAGGGCGCCTTGCGTACTGCCGTGGTAGGCATTGTTGAAAGCCATGATCTGGGTGCGCCCTGTGACCCGCTTGGCCAGTTTCATGGCGCCTTCGCAGGCTTCGGTACCGCTGTTGGTAAAATACACCCAGTCGAGGTTGGCAGGCAGGTGCTCAGTGAGCTTTTTGGCATACTGTACCTGCGGCGCTTCAATAATCTCGCCATACACCAGCAAGTGCATGTACTGCTCTACCTGCTGGTGGATGGCTGCCTTTACCTGCGGATGCCCATGGCCAATGTTCATGACACTGAAGCCACTGATAAGGTCCACGTACTGCTTGCCCTGCGCATCCCACATGCAGATGCCTTCGGCCCTTACAATTTCGAGACCGATAGGAGCCGGTGAGGTTTGGGCTACGTGCTGTAGAAAAAGCTGGCGGTTGGTCATGCCATGCAAAGGTGAATGTGCGGAATGAAACAAGCGCCTGGCGCATCGGGCTTTTTTAGAAAGTGGCAGGACATTAGCCCAATAGGAGCACTGTCGCCCGGCCTAGCCCCGATAGGAGCGGCAGTGGCCGGCACCTGCGCAGCAGCGCCGTCCGCTACAGCGGATAGCGGGTACCGCTGCTGACCAATGGACAACTGCCCGGTGGCTCCTCTGCCGCATTATTTTTGCGCATGGCTATTATTTTACCCGTGCTGGGAAAGCACCCGCAGTTTGGCGCTGATTGTTTTGTGGCTCCCAATGCCACCATTGTGGGCGATGTGGAGATGGGCGACCAGTGCAGCGTATGGTTTAACGCCGTGGTGCGGGGCGATGTGCACTTCATAAAAATGGGGCACAAAGTGAATGTGCAGGATGGCGCCTGCATCCACTGCACCTACCAAAAGCACCCCACCAATATTGGCAACAACGTGAGCATAGGCCACCACGCCATTGTGCACGGCTGCACCATACACGACCATGTGCTGATAGGCATGGGCGCTATTGTGATGGACCGCTGCGTGGTAGAAAGCAACAGCATCATAGCCGCCGGTGCGGTGTTGCTGGAAGGTACCCATGTACCCTCGGGCTCCATTTTTGCCGGGGTGCCGGCCAAAAAGGTGAAAGACGTGTCGCCCGAGCTGACCGAGTGCGAGATCAACCGCATTGCCAACAACTATGTGAAGTACAGCGGCTGGTTCAAAGAACAGCCCTGAAACAAAAAACCGGGGCAGTAGGCCATTTTTGGCCAAAAACGCTGACCTTTAATGTGGCAACATGATTTGTGTTGACCCAATCCAATTCGGAATCAATGAGAAAGGGACTACTGATGTTGGCATGTGCCGGCTTTTTGCTTTCGTGTGCTGGCAGCAAAAAGCGGGGCTGCGCCAGCTCGAGTGCCAACATGGGCGCTGAGCGGGTGCTGGCGGGCGAAAAGCCTGAAAAAAAATCGAAGTTCAAAATCAAGGGCATGAACTAAGCCGTAGGTATTCACGGTGACTGCTTCAATTATTTGCCGTATGAGAAAGGCTGTTTTTCTGCGGGTGCTGGGTGCTGCCTTGGGTAGTGCTGCCGCCCTTTTTTCGTTTGGCCAAAAGTGGATGAACATACCGCTGGCCAATAAGCAAACCTTGCAACTGGGCCCGGGTATAGCACCCAGGCAAGTACAGCCGGTGCAGGCGGGCCAGGGTGAGCAGCGCTACTATTGGGCGGGCCATGTAGCCTCGCTACCTGCCCTGCGGGCAGCCGTTGCCAATGGGCTGCTACAGCCACTGAGCCAGCTGGCGCCGCAAACACTGGTATTTGCCAGCCGGCAGCTACCGGCTACCAGCAGCCTGGCCGCCTGGGGGCTGGATGCCGTGGGCGAATTACCTGCCCGGCTAAAACTGGATGCAGCGCTGGCAGCCGGCCGCATAGCCAGCCATGCCAAAGCTGGTGCCAACCGGGTGCGGGTGCTGGTAAGCTGCTGGCCCGATGCCGCCCTGCCCTCGGCAGATGCTTTGCGGCAAGCCGGCTTTGAGCCCGAATGGAGCCCGCTGAACCAATGGCGGGTATACCCGCTGCAAGCCAGCCTGGAACAGGTCGTGCAGCTGAGCCGCCTGCCCTTTGTAGCCTATGTGCAAACTGCTACGCCTCCCGAGGTGCCGCTGAATGAAGCCAGCCGCACCATGTCGGCCGCCTCGCCCCTGCGGGCACCGCTGGCCGCCGGTGGCCGGGGCCTGCTGGGCCGCGGCATTGTGCTGGGCGTGGGCGATGATGCCGACCCTACCCTGCACCCCGATGTGAGTGGCCGGATTTTTAACCATAGCCCCGGTATTGTAAACGACCACGGCGCCCACGTAACCGGCACAGTGGCTGGCGGCGGCATTTTGCAGCCGTCCCATGCAGGCTATGCGCCACTGGCCTCTATCGTCAGCCAGTGGTTTAGCGGCATTTGGCAAAATGCAGCCACCTATGTGCAGGACTACAATATGCTGGTGACCAATAACAGCTATGCCAATGTGGTGGGCGACTGCGACCTGAATGGCGTGTACGACCTCACCAGCAAACTGCTGGATGATCAGGCCTTCAGCTTTCCGCAGCTGCTGCATGTATTTGCCTCGGGCAATGATGGCGAGTATACCTGCAGCCCCTACCCCTTTCACTACGCCACGGTGCTGACCGGCCTGCAAACGGCCAAAAACGTGATAACCGTGGGCCGAACCGACTATGTGCAGCTGGCAAGCAGCAGTAGCAGCAGCGGCCCTGTAAAAGACGGGCGCCTGAAACCAGAAATAGTGGCACTGGGCGAAGCCATCATCAGCATGCGGGGCAATTACAGCTACGGCTTTCCCTACTTTACCAGCTGGGGCACCAGCATGGCTGCACCGGCCGTAACCGGTGGACTGGGACTGCTGTACGAACGTTACCAGCAGCTGTTTGGCAATGCCAATGCCCCCGGCGACCTGATGAAAGCCCTGCTGCTGAATGGTGCCCGCGACATCGGTACGCCCGGCCCCGACTACCGCCACGGCTATGGTATGATGCACCTGGAAAACAGCCTGCGCATGCTGGAAAGTAACACCTATAGCCGCCGCCAGATAGGCCATGCACAAGTGCAAGACACGGTGATAACAGTACCCGCCGGTACCCAGCAGCTGAAAGTAATGCTGTACTGGCACGACCCTGCCGCCAGCCCGCTGGCAGCCAGGGCACTGGTAAACGATCTCGATCTGGAAGTAATTACCCCGGGTGGCAGCACCATTTATCCGCTGATACTGAATAGCACCCCCGCCGGTGTGACGGCAGCTGCCCAACCGGGCATCGACCGGGTAAACAACAGCGAGCAGGTAGTGATAAGCACCCCCGTAGCCGGCACTTACACGCTGCGGGTGCGGGGCTACGATGTAGCTGTGAACGGCCCGCAGTGGTATGCCCTGGTGTTTGATGCACAGGCCAGTGGCATTCAGGTATCTACACCTTTCGCCGGCGAAGTGTGGTCGCCATCGCCGTCGGCTATTCCGCTCAATTGGGATTACCGCGGCAGTTCAAACAATCCATTTACACTTGAATACTCGCTGGATGGCGGCACCAACTGGACGGTAATAGACGCCAATGTGGCGGCTGCTACCCGCTACTACCAATGGTTTCCGCCGGCCAATACCATCGTTACCAATGCCCGGGTGCGCATCAGCAAAAATGGCACGGGCGAAAGCTTTACCACCGGCCTTTTCTCCATTATCAACCCGCCCATAACCGCACTGGGGCAGGGTACTCAGCAGTGCGAGGGCTACATCAACATTATTTGGACGGCCATACCCGGCGCCGATGGCTACGAAGTAGTGATGTTGCGCAATGGCAGCATGCAACTGGTAGCCACCCTGGGGCCCTCGGCCACCAGCTACACCCTGGGTGGTCTTAGCAAAGACACGACCTATTATATAGCCGTGCAAAGCATTAAAAACGGCGTGAGGAGCCGCAATACGCTGGCGCAGGAGCGGCGACCCAATACCGGCCTCTGCAATGGCAGCATCAGCGATTTCGACCTGGCACTGGATAGCGTACCATCACCGGTCACAGGGCGGCAGTTTACCAGCAGTGCGCTTAGCGCCAACAGCACTTTGCAAATACGCATTAAAAATCTGGACGACGCAGCGGCCAGTGCTTTCAGCATCAGCTACAGCATTAATGGCAGCCCATTTGTAAGCACCCCGGTAACCGCCGCAGTAGCTGCAGGCGCTACCTACACGCATAGCATACCCGGCGTTGATTTGTCGGCCGCCATCGACTACAACCTGGTAGCTGTGGTAACAAATACTGCAGGTGCCGATGTAAACACCACCAACGACACGCTGCGCACTGTAATACGCCACCTGGCCAATGCACCCATCTCGCTGGCAGCACCGTTTACCGATGGGTTTGAAAGCGCTACTGTGGCCACGTTGGATAAAGGGATCCGCGGGCTGGCTGGTACGCAGCGCTGGGACTATAGCAGTACCGACATATATGGCCGCTTGCGTACCCGGGCGTTTTCGGGCATTGCCCGCAGTGGCCAACGGGCTATTACCATGGATGTATCCAAAGCATTTCCGCTGGCCACCAACCCCATCAACTATCTCACGGGCACTTTCAACCTCAGCAATCCAGGTACGGCCAATGAGATCCGCTTCGATTTTTGGTTCAAGCAACACGGCTTTACACAAGCGCCGCATCCGCAAAACAAAGTATGGGTGCGTGGTACCGACACCGACCCTTGGGTAGAACTATACGACCTCAGCAATAACCATGGCCCGGCCGGCGAGTTCAAGCAATCCCCCAGCCTGGAGGTACAAGATGTGCTGGCAGCGGCCGGCCAATCGATGAGCAGCAGCACGCAGGTCAGGTTTGGGCAGTTTGCATTTTATGCAGCGTCTGACAACCGGCGATTTGGTGGCTACAGCTTTGATGACATACAACTGTATGCTGCGCAAAATGATGCACAGCTGGTAGCCATCGACACGCCTTTCATCAACAGCTGCGGATTGAGTGCTGCCACGCCGGTACGCATTCGGGTACGCAATAGCATGAACCAGGCCCTTACCAATGTGCCGGTGAGCTACCGGGTAAATGGTGGTGCCGCAGTAAACGAAACCATTGCCAGCATAGCCGCCAATTCCACCGTGAGCTACACCTTTAGCAGCCCGGCCAATTTGCAAACCACCGGCACCTATCTGATAGAAGCAGCCGTGGCCATGCCGGGCGACAATGTGAGCAGCAACAACGAGCAATCGGTAAGCATCGTGAATCAGCCGGTGATTGCCAGCTTCCCCTACCTGCAAAACTTTGAAAGCGGCGCAGGCAACTGGTACGCCTACGGCACCAATAGCAGCTGGCAGCTGGGTAGCCCGGCCAGCCGCACCATTACGGCCGCCGCCAGCGGCACCAACGCATGGAAAACCACGCTGGCCGGCAACTACAACGATAATGAGCAAAGCTACCTGCAGTCGCCCTGCTTTGATATCAACAGCATGGCACAGCCCACGCTCAGCTTTGCCTTTGCCTACGATATGGAAGACTGCCGTGCCTTTAATGTAGTGTGCGACGCAGCATGGGTAGAATACAGCTACAATGGACAAACCTGGACCAAGCTGGGCACCGCCGGCAGTGGTACCAACTGGTACGATTTTGCACCGGCACAGGTGTGGATGGGCCGCAACCGAACCGTGTGGCGGGTAGCCAGTTTTGCGCTACCCAGGCAGGCAGGCAATATCCGGTTGCGCATTGTGGTATCCAGCGACGATGGCGTAAACCGTGAAGGCATCGCTATCGACGACATCCACATTTTTGATAACACGCCCATTTATACCGGCCCCGGCAACAGTGTTGCTCAAACGCTTGCCGTCAGCGGCACCAATCCGGTACACTTTGTACAAGGAGGTAAAATAATGGCCAGCCTGTGGCCCAACGGCAACAACCTGGGCAACACCGAAGTACAAACATGGCTGCACAGCGGCGCTGTTAGAAATGATGGCAGCCAGTACTACGCCAATAGAAACATTACTGTAAAACCTGCACAGGCTGTAGGCGCCAATCCAGTAACGGTGCGCCTGTACTTTACCGATGTGGAAGCCGAACAAATGCGCCTGGCCAGTGGCTGTGCCAACTGCACGCCGCCAGCGGCCTACAACCGGCTGAATATTTCGAAATACACGGACGCCAACCGCAGCCAGGAAGATGGACAGCTGACCAACAACAGCGGCGGCACCTGGCGCAGCATCGCCAATAGCCAGATCACGTTTGTGCCCTACGATAGCGGCTACTATGCGCAGTTTGATGTGTCCGATTTTAGTGAACTATGGCTCACCGATGGCAACTTCAATATACCGCTGCCTGCTACCTGGCTTCGCTTTGATGCCACCGCCCAATCCAATGGCGATGCGCTGCTGAGCTGGCAAACAGCCAATGAGCAAGATGTGCAGTACTACGAAATAGAGGTGGCGGCCGACGGCCGCTTTGAGGCCCTTGGCCGGCTGACGGCTCGCAATGCGCCGCAAGCCAGCTACCAGTTTACCGATAGCCGGGCGGGCAAGCGAGGTACCCTGCTCTACCGCATAAAGCGGGTAGACCGCGATGGCACTGCTGACTACAGTGTGGTGCGCAGCCTGCGTTTTGGCCAGCTGGCCATGCGGCTGCAGCTACAGCCCAACCCCGCCCAAAACGCCACCTGGGTGCAGCTAAGCGGTGCGCCTGCCGGCCAGCGAATTGGCTGGCGCCTGAGCGATGCTGCCGGCCGGGTACTGCAAAGCGGCACATGGATTGCCAGCGGCACCGCTGAAAAGTGGCGCCTGCCACTGCAGGGGCTACCAGCTGGCACCTATCTGCTGAGCGCCACCGATGGCCAGCAGCAATGGCAGGAAAAACTGCTGATCACCCAACAGTAAACTGCCTTAATCACGAATCATGTTCAAGGGACGGAGCTGCAGGCTCCGTCCTTTTTTTGCCCCACTCCGCACAGATACGCAACCCTTGCCGGCAGCCGGTTGTATACCATTGCCTACATTTGCCGCCCTGTATGAATTTGGATGCGCTGAAAGAAACGTATCGCAACGACCCCCGCATTTTTCAAATTGCGGACAGGCTTGCTTTTGCCCAACCCCAACACATCAGCGCCCAGGGCCTGCACGGCAGCAGCCAGGCCACCACGATGGCTGCCGTGTTTGAGCACCCTGCTGCCGCCGGCCTCAATCACCTGGTGATTATGGAAGATGCCGAGGATGCAGCCTACTTTCACAACAGCCTCGAAAACATTACCAATGCGCTGGACCTTTTTTACTTCCCCAGCTCATTCAAAAACAACAAGAACTTTCGGCTGCTGAATAGCAGCCACGTGATGCTGCGCACAGAGGCACTCACCAAAATAGCCGCCGGTGGCAATAAGAAAATATTGGTGAGCTACCCCGAAGCCCTGTTTGAAAAAGTAGTGGTGAGCAAAACGCTCAGCGGCAATATCATCAGCATCAAACAGGCCGAAGAACTGAATGTAGAGGGCGTACTGGAACTGCTGGTGATGCTGGGCTTTACCCGAACCGATTTTGTGTATGAGCCGGGGCAGTTTGCCATTCGTGGTGGCATTCTCGACATCTATTCTTTTGGCAACGAAAAACCTTACCGCATTGAGCTGTTTGGCAATGAGGTAGACAGCATTCGCATATTCGATCCGGAAACGCAGCTGAGCGAACGCAAACTGCTATCGGTCAATATCATTCCAAATATTGAGACGCAGTTTGAACAGGAAGAGAAAACATCGCTGCTCGATTTTTTGCCGGAGAACACCGTCATCTGGATGAACGACTGGACATTCATCCGCGAAAAGATGGAGCAGGAGCAAGACAGCCTGCGCATTTTTTTGGAATACCTGAAAGACAATCCCGGTGCTGCCATCGACAATGGAGATGAAGAAGACAAGCCACTGGTAAAGGAAAATGTAAGCGAGGCTGACTTTGTAGCGCCTGATGCATTTGAAGCGCTGCTAGGCGCCCGCCACCAGGTGAGTTTCGGCGGTTCATTTGCCCAGACACCTTCGCAAAAATGGGAAGGTGCTGTGGTGCCTTTCAACACCAAACCTCAACCCAGCTTCAATCGCAATTTCAACCTGCTCATCAGCGATCTGAAAAGCTGGGAGCAGAAAGGCTTCGCCATTTACCTGTTTGCTGAGCAAGCCAAACAGTTGGAGCGCCTATACAACATCTTTACCGATCTCAATACGGATATCCAATTTAATCCTGTAGCTGTCAGCATTCACGAAGGCTTTATAGACGAAGATCTGAAAATAGTTTGCTACACCGATCACCAGATATTTCAGCGCTACCACAAGTTCAAGGTGAAGCAGGCCTTCAGCAAGAACAAAGCCATTACCCTGAAAACCCTGCGAGAACTACAGCCTGGCGATTATGTGACGCACATCGACCATGGTGTGGGCATCTTCAGCGGGCTCGAAAAAATGGAAGTAAACGGGCGCATGCAGGAAGCGGTTCGCTTGCGCTACAAGGATGGTGACCTATTGTACGTGAACCTGTCGTCGCTGCACAAGATCAGCAAGTACACCGGCAAGGAAGGCCACATACCCAAGATGAATAAGTTGGGTACCGATGCCTGGAACCGCCTGAAAGAAAAGACGACCAGACAGATCAAAGACATTGCTGAAGACCTGATAAAACTATACGCCGAACGCAAGGCGCAAAAAGGGTTTGCCCACAGCCCGGACAACTACATGCAAACCGAGCTGGAAGCATCTTTCATTTACGAAGACACGCCCGACCAGGCCAAGGCCAGCGCCGATGTGAAGAAGGACATGGAAAAAGACAGCCCCATGGACCGCCTGGTGTGTGGCGATGTAGGCTTTGGTAAAACGGAAGTAGCTATCAGAGCCGCCTTCAAATCGGTGTGCGACAGCAAGCAGGCAGCGGTACTGGTACCTACTACCATTCTGGCGTATCAGCACTACAAAACCTTCAGCAAGCGACTTGAAGATTTTCCGGTCACGGTGGATTACATCAACCGGTTTAAAAGCACGAAAGAGAAAAAGGAAACCCTGGCCAAACTGAAAGAAGGCAAGATCGACATCATTGTAGGTACGCATGCACTACTGGGCAAGGAAGTGCAGTTCAAAGACCTCGGCATTATGATCATTGACGAGGAGCAGAAGTTTGGCGTATCGGCAAAAGAAAAACTGAAGCAGCTGCGCACCACGGTAGATAGCCTGACGCTGACTGCCACGCCCATACCACGTACACTACAGTTCAGCCTCATGGGTGCCCGTGATCTCAGCATTATCAATACGCCGCCGCCCAACCGCCAGCCGGTGCAAACCGAAGTGCAGGTATTCAATGAGGACAATATCCGGGATGCCATTTATTTCGAAACCGAACGTGGCGGGCAGGTATTCTTCATTCACAACCGGGTGGCCAGCCTGCCCGAAATGGCGGCTCTCATCCGTGGCCTCTGCCCCGATCTCAGCATTGCATTTGCCCACGGCCAAATGGATGGCGACCAACTGGAAGACACCATTCTCGACTTCATGGACAAACGCTACGATGTGCTGGTGTGTACCAACATTGTAGAAAGCGGTGTGGACATTCCGAACGTGAACACCATTATTGTAAACAATGCCCACCAGTTTGGCCTCAGCGACCTGCACCAGCTGCGTGGCCGCGTAGGCCGTAGCAACAAGAAAGCATTTTGCTACCTGCTGGCGCCGCCTATGAGTACCCTGCCGCACGATAGTCGCAAGCGCCTGCAAACGCTGGAGCAATTCAGTGAGCTGGGCAGTGGCTTTCAGATAGCCATGCGTGACCTCGACATTCGTGGTGCCGGCAATCTGCTGGGCGGCGAGCAGAGCGGTTTCATTGCCGAAATTGGCTTTGAGATGTACCACAAAATACTGGACGAAGCCATCCGCGACCTGAAGCGCAAGCAGTTCAAAGACCTGTTCAAAGAAGAGATACAGCAGCAGGACGATTTTGTAAGCGACTGCACCATCGAAACCGATTTGGAGATACTGATACCCGATACTTACGTAGAAAACATTGCAGAGCGTCTGAGCCTATACACCCGTCTCGATCACAGCGAAGACGAAGAAGAGTTGGAAGACTTTCATCAGGAACTGCAAGACCGATTTGGGCCGGTACCGCCCCAGGTAGAAGACCTTTTCCGCACTGTTCGTAGCCGAAAAATGGCAGTGGCGCTTGGCTTTGAGAAAATGCTATTGAGAGACAACGTACTCAAATGCTTTTTTGTACCCAACCACGAATCGCCCTATTTCCAAAGTGAGGTGTTTTTGAAAATCATGCAGTTTATACAAACAGAAACGAACAAAGCCAAGCTGAAGCAAATTGGTAAAAATGGCATCCTGGTTGTGTCTGGCATCAACAGTATGGAGCACCTGCTGGCGTTTGTACAAAAGCTGCATCGCTTTGCACTGCCTGCTATCCCCGCTACTGTCTCCTAAATCATGCGATCCTTCTGCTCCAATAATTTGAGCATGGTTTGCCGGAGATCGTCGGGCTTGAATGGCTTAATAACAATCGCATCCATCCCTGCATCCGTGCAATTCTGGGCATCATCGTCGAGGGTGCCTGCCGTCAGCGCAATGATGGGAATCCACGGATTGCCGGTATCAGCTTCCAGCTTGCGTATTTCGCGGGTAGCCGTCAACCCATCCATCAAAGGCATATTAATATCCATGAGTATCAAATCGGGCACCTGCTGCTGGTAAGCCTTGATCGCCTCTTCGCCATTGGTGGCATTGCTGATGCGCAAGGTGCTCTCCATGTTTAGCAGCAGCTGCTCGGCTACCATGGTATTAATTATATCATCTTCCACCAGCAAAACTGACCGACCCTCTAATGACACAGGCTTACCGGCCGAAGCATTTGCATCATTTACCCGGCCCTCATTGGCATCGGCCGCCCAGGCATACGACTGAATAAAATAGAAGGTCGCACCCTTGCCATGCTCACTTTCAACCTTTAACTCGGAGTGCTGCATAGACAAAATTTTTCGGCATAGCGCAAGGCCCAGTCCGGTACCACCAAATTCACGGGTAATAGACGAGTCGGCTTGTGCAAACTCTTCAAAGATCAACTTCTGCTTTTCGGGTGGTATTCCGATACCGGTATCACTCACACTTATATGCACCGTCACTGTTTCATTGGTACAACTCAATATTTCTAATCGAAGCGCAATACTGCCCTTTTCGGTAAACTTTACAGCATTATGCATCAGATTAGTGATCACCTGGATCATCCTGCTTCGATCGGTGATCACCGATCGGCTGGCCAGCATTTGATCGCATTTAAAAATCACTTGCAGTTGCTTCTCCTGGGCCAGCACCCGCGCCGAGTCGGCCAGTTGCTTGCTCAGGTCAAAAAGGTTCACCACATCGGCGCTCAATTCCATTTTACCCGCCTCTATCTTGTTGTAATCCAGAATATCATTGATAGTGGTCAGCAAATGATTGGCAGAAAACAACAACGTGTCGAGATACTCTTTTTGATCAGGGCGAGGCGATTTCGTCAACATCAGGTTGGCCAGCCCAATGACTGAATTGAGTGGTGTTCTTATTTCATGAGACATCGTTGAAAGAAAGGCTGATTTTGCTTTGATGCCTTCCAGTGCATCATTACGCGACTTTTTCAGTACATACGCAAAACGATAGCTCAATATGAGGCTTTGCAAAAAGAAAAACAGTACATATCCCACCAGCGATACGGCTTTTGGAATATCTACTACCGCCAGATACTCTATTATCAGAATACTACCAATGAGCATGAGCACCGCGGTACTCATCAGCGCATAGCCAGCGCCCGGCCTGCGGCGCAGCGCCGCCAGCACATATACATAGGCAATGTAGCAGGTGACGATTACCAATACTACCAGGTAAGGCTGCAGCAAATGGGTAAACCAATAAGTAGGCAGTGCAAGGCTGGCCAGGAATGCCGCACTCAGGATCACCACCCCTTTTGTCAGCCAGTTGCTCATTTCCTTGGGGTAGAGGTATCGGGTATACAGCACAAAAAAAATGATGCTGCCACCAAGCGACAAATACTCCAGTCGAATAGCAGTAAACCAGTTTAACC